>JBDSIM010000208.1:0-11635 GCA_039917935.1 Cyclobacteriaceae bacterium
CGGATTTTATTTTCCCTTAACAGGGCACAAAGTCTCCATAAATTAGAATGCATCAAGGCTTCGCCGCCGGAAAGCACCACCTCCCGGACCGACAGTTTTTTAAAAGTTGATACATGTTTTTTTAAAGTTTCTGCGGATATTTCTTTCTTTACATTGTTAGCTTTCCAGATATCACACATCACGCATCGGCAATTACAGCTGCTATGCGGCATTAAAACAATTATAGGTAGACTATATATCTTATGAGTCGCAAGCGTTAATAATCTTTTAAACATCGGGATGGGTTCTCTAAAGATAGTCCAATTTCTTTTTTATCTTTTATGACGGATAAGACACCCGTCATTTTAGTTTACAAAAAATATGACGATCCTGTTAAAACTGCACATCGACTACAGAATGAAGTAAAAACTCTTCGAAAAAATTAGTGACAAATAATAACCGGAGCCAGATAAATCCGGATATCTGACAGTCAGGATGTCAAATGATGTACTCAACTGCCACGGCAACCAATGCTCCAAACACTGCAATGGCCAATTTGCGCGCATTGAACCGGTGATTAGGGCTGCTCTCAAAAACAATCGTAGTGGAGATGTGAAGAAAGTTGCCACACACCAGAGCGTAAAGGTAGATAAGGCCTGTGGAGGAAATAAGATCTTCGTGAGCAAGGTAACTGCTGATCAACAAACCGATTGGTGCCGCAAGGGAAAAACCAAGGAGATAGGGTAGTGCCCTTTTGCGGGAATTTAACTGAACCGCGAGCACCGTCATTAATGCAAAGGATGCGGGTGCGCGATGCAAGGCTATGCCCAATAAAATCGCACCGCTATCATAAACCGGCCCGATGCCCAACGGTTGGACTAACATACTACCTTCCAGAAATGCATGGATGCATAAAGCCAACAACAAGACGAGCGCGGAAACAGGATAATGGTCATGCTGATGCCCTTGCTGGTGTTCATGGCCGCTCGAATGAATGTGCCCGTGCTCCACACCAGAGGTGAAGTATTCCAGCAACTGTTGAACGAAGAATCCAATCAGCACAAACAATCCGATCAACTCCAGACCTAAGGACTGCCTGTACAATTCAGGCAGAATGTGAATAACAGTAATCGCAAAAAGATAAGCCCCGGCAAAGACCAACAGCATTTTATAATTTGAACTTTTTCCCTTTGGAACCAGGAAAATAAATAACCCTGATACAAGAGGAGTAAAAAAAAGAACTATCAATTTTAATGTCATTTTATTTTTCCAGGATAATTAATCTTTTTATGCCAGGTGTGATGTAGGTTTTCATTTTTCCTTTAGGTGACGAATAAATTAATAAGGCATCGATCTCCGGCATCAATTTGAGTTGAGCCATCGTTTTTTGTAAACCCATCACCATAAAAGCGGTAGCCCAGCCATCAGCCGTGGTGCAATCATTTGTAAAAAGAGAAACGCTCAGGAGCTCGTTCCGGACAGGGAAACCGGAAACAGGATCCAGTGTATGCCCGACCTTCTTCCCGTCAATAATCCGATAGTTGAAATAATTTCCTGAGGTTGTAAAGGCTTCATTGCATAGCGTAACATAGGCCTTGAAAAACTGATTATCTGGCGTTGAGTTCGGATTGAGTATTCCAATCCGCCAGGGTTTTTCTTTTGCAAGATTTTTTCCACTGGCTAACCCCTCTCCGCCAAGTTCTACAAGCATATCGACAATGCCTTTATTCTTTAGAAAATGAAAGATCACATCCGCGCCAAAACCCTGGCCAATGCCCCCCATATCCAGTTGAATGCGTGGATCTGATTTTGATATTCCGTCTTCACTCAACCCAACCTTGTTGAAACCGACCAATGCTTTTAGCGAATCGACCTTTGCCTGCGGCAGATGAAAAGATTTTCCCGGACCGAAGCCCCACGCATTGATCAGCGGCATTACGGTAGGATCAAATGCTCCATTTGAAGCCTTATAGATTTCAGCCGATTTTTTTAATGCTTGCTTAAAAAAGGGAAGTTGAAAAGTTATGCCCTGCGAACTCTGGTTAAATCTGGAGATCTCGGAGGCGGCATCGTACGTACTGATAGATTTGTTTATGAGCGCCAACAGGGAGTCAACAGAATACTTGAAATCCCTGCGTCGTGGTTCATCAAAATATATAATGCGATAAGTGGTACCCATAGTGAGCCCTTCAATAACGATGGGTTCTTCCTGGTTTTCAGGAATAAATGGAGGTAGGGTTAAAAAGATTAAGCAAAGGATATTGAGCACGGCGCTTCCAAATTCAATGAGCTGTCAATTTAAAGAAAATGCTCTAAATGCAACAATGTTGCTAATATACACCTTGGACTTCACTGATTTAGATTTGATTCGTACCTTGGTGAATCAAATTGTTTTATGCGTGAAGATTACCTGCAAGGCGAGAATGAGGGAGGACCGGATGCTAAGGAGAAGGAAATCGAAAGGGCGTTGCGTCCGCTGTCTTTTGACGATTTTTCAGGACAGCAAAAAATAATTGATAATATCAAAGTTTTTGTATCGGCTGCCAAGCTTCGGGCAGAATCGCTTGACCATGTGTTATTGCACGGCCCACCGGGGTTAGGAAAAACAACTTTGTCGCATATCATTGCCAACGAACTCCAATCAAGTATTAAAATTACATCCGGGCCCGTGCTTGATAAGCCCAGCGATCTTGCAGGATTGCTGACCAATCTGGAAAGAAATGATGTACTATTTATCGATGAGATTCACCGCCTGAATCCTGTTGTTGAGGAATACCTCTATTCCGCCATGGAAGACTTCCGGATTGATATTATGCTTGACTCAGGTCCCAATGCGCGATCTGTGCAAATAAACCTGAATCCCTTTACGCTAATCGGCGCTACTACTCGCGCGGGATTATTGACGTCGCCGTTGCGTGCAAGATTCGGAATCAACGCCAGGTTAGAGTATTACGATGCCTTCCTCTTGACAAAAATTGTAAATCGGTCGGCGTCCATTTTAATTACACCCATTGATGAGGACGCAGCCTTTGAAATAGCCCGACGTAGCCGCGGTACACCCCGAATTGCCAATAATTTATTACGAAGAACAAGGGATTTTGCGCAGATAAAGGGAGATGGAACCATCACAAAAGCGATCGCTCAGATGGCCCTTAAAGCGCTCGATGTAGATGTCAATGGACTCGATGATATGGATAATAGAATTCTATTGACCATCATTGAAAAGTTTAAGGGTGGTCCTGTAGGGCTCACTACAATTTCCACTGCCGTGGGGGAGGAGTCGGAAACAATTGAAGAGGTGTATGAGCCATTCCTTATTCAGGAGGGTTACATAAAACGAACTAGCCGTGGAAGAGAAGCAACTGAGCTCGCGTACAAACACCTCAAAATTATTCCTCCTACTTCAAAATCTCCAAGCTTGTTTGATTAAGAACTGAGCAAAACATCTGATGATCAACTTTTCTGAGTGCTCAGAATCTCTCCAGGTTTGAAAAGAAAAAACTGCCCTCAATATCCGCATTGCCGTCGCTATCCGAACCATGGATTGCGTTTGCCTCAATCGAGGTTGCGAACAAATTACGAATGGTACCTTTTTCAGCTTTTCTCGGATCGGTAGCACCAATTAATTTCCGAAAGTCTTCAACGGCATTGTCTTTCTCTAATATCATCGGAACAATTGACCCAGAGGACATGTAGTCACAGAGATCATTATAAAACGGTCTGGCTTTGTGAATCTCATAAAATTGCCCAGCCCGCTCACGGGTTAGTCGCGTTTTTTTGAGGCCGATAATCCTGAAACCGGCTTCCTCGATCATTTTAACTATTGCCCCGGTGTTATTCGCCCCTACTGCGTCGGGCTTTATCATCGTAAATGTTCTGTTTCCTGCCATGAGTCTTGCTATATAATTCGCGCAAAAATATAAAAAAAGACAACAGTGTAAGGGATTAGAGCCCTCAGTTGAGAAAATTTAACCAGACTACGAAAAATTTTACCATTTTTGCCCCTCGTTTGCCATTTACCATGCAGAATAATCCGGCTTTTAAGGCATTTCTGACAGCTCCCCGAAGGGTGCTGATTGTAACGCATTTTAAGCCCGACGCAGATGCCCTGGGCTCGTCCCTGGGGCTAGCGGCTTATTTGAAGAAGAAAAATCATGTCGTTACCGTTATAACCCCCAGCGATTATCCCGATTTCCTCAGTTGGATGCCTGGAAATTCAGAAGTGGTCATTTTTAATCGGGATAAAATGAAGGCATTTGAGCAGCGAATTCAGGAAAGTGAAATTATTTTTTGCCTTGATTTCTCGAGCCTGAAGCGGATTAATGAACTGGGGGAAATGATTGAAAAGGCAACGGCTAAAAAAGTAATGATTGACCACCATCTTGATCCGGAAAATTTCGCGGATTTTAATCAATGGGATGGAACCGCCGCGTCCACCGCAGAGTTGGTATATCGACTTATCAAGGAATTGGGTGATGACTACCTGGTAGACGCTGATATCGCTAATTGTCTTTATGCGGGACTGATGACTGATACCGGCGGTTTCCGACATGCCAACACCAATAAAAATGTTTTTGATACAGCCGGTGCCCTGGTTGGGCACGGAGCTGATCCGTTTCTGGTCAGTAAACTTATTTATGAAACGAATACGCTTGAGCGAATGAGATTGATGGGCTTCGTGTTAAATGAAAAATTGCAAGTCATTCCTGAATACCGGACCGCCTATATTGCCTTGAATGCTGAAGATCTACGGAAATACAGCTCCCAAACCGGTGATACTGAAGGCCTGGTGAATTTCGGATTGTCCGTGAAAGGTGTGCGCCTTTCTGTTCTTATTTCTGAACGGAAAGAGAATATTAAACTTTCGTTCCGTTCACTTGGAGAATTCTCTGTGAATGACATGGCACGAAAACACTTTGAAGGCGGTGGCCATAAAAATGCGGCCGGCGGACAAACTACGCTGACCTTTCAGGAAACGCTCAAAAAATTTTTGGATCTTTTGCCAACCTATAGAAATGAACTTCAGGCAGAATAATTTTCTTCTATTCCAACGATTACACTAAATATATTGTCTAAATAAATTAACATGACGAATTACAATTATGCCTTCATAGGGCTTTTACTGGTTTTGGTTGGCTGTGGCAAAACCGAAAAAGAAACTCCAAATGGTTTAAAATATACGGTGATCAAAAACGGTGACGGTGTTGTTCCAGTAGTGGATCAGGTTCTGGTTTTCGATTATCAATTAAAGGACTCAAAGGATTCCGTTTGGGCGGAAACCTTTAAAGAAGGAATTCCGGGTGCGGCCAAAATTGCTGATTCAACTCAACAGAAAACGGAAGATGGTCTGACACAAATGTTCCGTATGCTTTCAAAGGGAGACAGTGTAAGAACCGAAATGCCTGTAAATGAATTTTTTAATAAAGTTGTAGGCTCACCACCCCCCCCGTACGTGGATACCACCAGGTCAATTATCTATACTTTAAAAGTTCAGGATATCATGTCTGTTGAGGAGTATATGAAAACGCGGGAAGCCCAGGTCAAAAAACGCGAGGACAAAATATTTTCCCGTGATAAAAAAGATATTGAGCAATATCTCACCAAAAACAATATCAATGCTTTGCAGGATACCAGCGGATTACAATACGTTATACATTATAGCAGGGGAGGAAAAAAACCAAAGGTCGAGGAATGCGTGGAAGTTAAATATACGGGGACGATTCTTGAAACCGGAAAGGTGTTTGACAAAAGTGAAAAAATCGCATTTCCCTTAAATGGTGTTATTTCCGGATGGAGATTTGGAATTCCTATGCTAGGAATCGGTGATTCCGCTACTTTTTTTATTCCTTCAAAACTGGGTTACGGCCCTCCAGGTTACGCAGGTGTAATCCCCCCTGACGCGGTGCTGATTTTTAAAGTGACCTTGCTGGATATCAAGTCTGAGTATGACCAGGAAACCCGAACTTGTAAATAAATCTCGATACAAATGAAATTTAGATCTCTACATTTAGCCATAGGATTATTGGCATTATTGCCGTTCATTTTGGCCTCATGTTTGAAATCGGAGGAGGAAATTCCGGATTTCAACACCCAGTTGCAAAACGATATTCAAGCGATCGATAACTATCTGGCCAGCAATAACATTATTGCAGTGGAAGACATTAGTGGCCTGCGATACGTTTTACATGATGATACTACCAGCCATAAACCTACTATTGATAGTTGTGTCACCGCAAATTATCGAGGCTTATTCCTCTCAAGCGGCGTGAAGTTTGATGAGGGGGCGGGTGTTTCGTTTCCCTTAAGCGGGGTAATAGCCGGTTGGAAGATTGGTATTCCATTGCTTGATGAGGGCGATTCAGCAACCCTGTATATACCTTCAGGTTATGGTTATGGTTATTACGGGTACCCGCCTGAGATACCCAGTAATGCCAATTTGATTTTTAATGTATCCGTGAAAAAAATTGGAAATTCGTACAGGTCATCAGATCGTAGCTGCAACTAATAATCAGCACAAATTAACGGAAATCCGGCCGTTGATCGAGCCCGATTTCCTCATTTTAAGCTTATCCGACATCGGATGTTTTGATGAGTTGCCGGAAACTCACAATACGCTGAAAGAGAATTCTCATCAAAAGGCGGCTTACGTCTACGCACATTATCATCTCCCATGCTTCGCAGACGATACGGGACTTGAGGTTGATGCCTTGAATGGATCACCGGGTGTTTATTCTGCGCGTTACGCTGGTGAGCACAGAAACAGCGAAGACAATATTCGATTGCTGCTGGCAAATCTTAGCGGTGTAAAAAACAAAAATGCCCGTTTCAAAACGATTATTACTCTTATCGGATTAAAAGAAACTAAATATTTTGAAGGCATCCTCGAGGGATCAATATGCGAAGTTCCCTGCGGGTCACAAGGCTTTGGGTATGATTCCGTTTTTCAGCCTGTAGGGTTTCACAAAACACTGGCTGAGATGACCCTTCAGGAAAAAAACAAAATAAGCCATCGGGGAATAGCGATTCAAAAGCTGGTAGGGTATTTGAAAAATAACTTCGCTGCCGAAGCGCATGCACATTGAAGTCTGATTTTGTATTTTCAAGCTTAACCATTTATGAGCGCACCTTTTACTATTGGCATCACCGGTGGAAGTGGCTCTGGAAAGACTTACTTCATTAATAATTTATCCGGCCGCTTTCGTCCCGAGCAGATCTGTCTCGTCTCACAGGATCACTATTATAAAGCCATTGATCTGCAACATAAGGATGCGCAAGGCATCGAAAATTTTGATTTGCCCTCTGCGATAGAGCGCAAAAAAATGCACGAAGATATATTAAAAATAAAGAAGGGTATTTCTGTCAGGATTCAAGAATATACCTTTAATAATCCGGCTGCCATAGCCAATATTATTGAGTTCAGGCCTGCACCGTTGCTGATCATCGAAGGTTTATTTGTTCTTCACTTTGAAGAAATAGCGCGTGAGCTCGATCTTAAGATTTTTATTGAAGCCGAAGATCATATTAAGCTAGGAAGGAGAATAAAAAGAGATAATGATGAGCGGGGGTATGACATGAATGATGTTTTATACCGATATCAAAATCACGTCATGCCCGTTTACGAATCAATAATCGAGCCCCTGAAACACAATTCAGACATGATTATTCCGAATAACCATAACTTTGCCCACGCGATTGATATCCTGGCTCTCGCCCTGAAAGCCAAATTATCTGCCGGTGAAAGTAAGAGTGGTTTGTAGTTTACGTCGATTTGTCTACTTTTGTAACCCTCGCATCAGATGAGAAAGAAAAGACTACATGCAGTTACCCTTATCGTTGGAAGCATCATTGCTTTGGCAATTGCATTCTCCCAGTTTTTAGGTCCTGATTTTTATTCATCTGCAAAAACTTCCGATACCGAACAGGCAGGTGATGAGTCCGGTAATGAAACTGACACTTATATTTCACTGCCATCCCTTTCGCTTCCCGCTCCGGTGCATGTTCAGTCTGGTCTGACCACCTATTGCTTATTCGCGATTTTCTTTGAGGAAGATGTTGATGGGGATGAGGATGATGACGACCACTTTGTTACCGATCGCTTTTTTCAAACCCTCTTCAGGGTTATCATTTCTCCTAACGCACCCTAAGGGTCCGCACGTTAATCTTTCCGGTTTCCGGAGTCCCTCTATTGTATTCAATAACATTTAATAAACATTATTTTCATTATGAGAAACAAAGGATTTGTGTCAGTATTGACAATTGTGGTAACCCTGCTCTGTCTATACTACCTCTCGTTTACTTTTATATCGCGTGGTATACAGAAAGATGCTACCAAATACGCGACTAATCAGAATGGCAAGGTGGATGCCATAAAAAAACAGAATTACCTGGACTCAGTTTGGAACAAACCAGTATATAATTTTCTGGGTTTGAAGGAATTTACCTATAAAGAAGTTAAAAATAGTGAAATCAGTCTGGGGCTTGACCTGCAGGGGGGGATGCATGTAACCCTGGAAGTTTCACCGATTGATATTATCAGGACTTTTAGCGCCAACAGCCAGGATTCCGCATTCCAAAAAGCCCTTACTAAAGCGAACCTGAGACGAAAAAATAGCCAAAGCAGTTTTAGTGCTTTATTTTTTAATGCCTATCGGGAAGATAATCCAGGTAAAAGGCTCGCACCCTTATTCTCCAATGCCTCCACGGTAGGAAAAATAAGTCTGAACGATTCAGATGAAAAAGTAATCAACACCATTGATGCAGAAATTGAAAGTGCTATTGACCGGTCTTTAACGATTCTTACCAACCGTATAGATCAGTTCGGAACCTCACAACCCAACATCCAACGGCTGGGTACTGGCCGTATTCAAGTGGAAATACCGGGCGCTGAAAATCCCCAGCGGGTTAGGAAATTATTGCAAGGGGTAGCCAAACTGGAGTTCTGGGATGTAATAGAACCCAATGCTATCAGCGGAGCCTTAATGGCCATAAACGAAGTGTTGGTGAAAGAGCAAAAGGCCCAGACTAGTTTATCATTGCCAGGAGAAAAGAATCAGGAAAAATCCTTGCAGGAGGCTTTGGCCCCTGACCAGGCAAAAAGCGATACCATTACTGATCTGGAAAAAAGCCTTGAAACAGCAGCAGACAGTTCAACACAGGGGTTGGATTCCCTTCAGAATGCAAATACTTCACCTCTCTTTTCCTTAAGCTCCCCCCCAGGTACCTTTCGGTATGATCTGGCAGACACTTCACTAATAAACCGCGTCTTCAAAAGAGCAGATCTTTCAGGACTGCTTCCCAGAAACGTTGGTGTATTCTGGGGTCACAAAGCCGACAGGTTTAGTTCCACTGACGCCAGCGAAGAAGCCAAACTTCAACTTTACTTTCTGGATCTAGGCAGAAACCGAAAGGCGAAATTATCCGGAGAATCCATTGTCAATGCGCGCACCGATCTAGATGAAAAAGCTCAGCCTGCAGTGAGCATGTCAATGAATACTACGGGAACCAGGGTCTGGGCAAAGTGGACGGCTCAGGCGGCTACTAATCGCTCACGCATAGCCATCATGTTAGATAACCTCATTTTTTCCGCACCCTATGTTAATTCGGAAATTCCCAACGGAAATTCCATAATATCTGGAAATTTTACATCTGACGAGGCCAAAGATCTGGCAAACATTTTAAAAGCCGGATCATTGCCTGCCCCTATTGTAATCGTAGAAGAAACTGTAGTTGGTCCGACGCTTGGGGCTGAGTCCATTCAGAATGGACTGATCTCGATAGTGGTTGGGTTTCTGGTTATTATTGTGTTTGTCGTTGTGACTTATAATTCGGCAGGATGGGTTGCTGACGCAGCAGTGGTGTTAAACTTATTTTTCCTTTTGGGAATTCTTGCCTCATTGAATGCTGCATTAACCTTACCGGGTATCGCGGGTATTTTGTTGTCACTTGCCATCGCGGTGGATGCCAACGTGTTGATCAATGAGCGGGTTAAAGAAGATCTGAACGAAGGAAAAACTATGGAAACGGCGATAGCCAATGGCTACAAAAATGCCTTTTCAGCGATCATCGATTCGAATGTGACCACCTTAATCAAAGGTTTTGTATTACTGATTTTTGGATCCGGATTAATTTACGGATTTGCCGTTACGTTGGTGATCGGTATCCTTTGTTCATTATTTACCTCGGTTCTTTTTACGCGTTTAATATTTGAATACTACACTAAAAAAGGAAAAGTCATCAGATTTTCGTTCCCCTGGTCCAAGAATCTCTTCCGTAATATAAAAGTTGATTTTATTGGCAATAGGAGGATCTATTATATCGCTTCAGGATTGGTCATCCTGGCTGGTTTTATTGCCATCGCAGTAAAAGGACTTAATTACGGTGTGGATTTTAAAGGAGGGCGTACCTATATTGTTGAATTTGATAAAACATTGAATTCGCAGGATATCAGGGAATCTCTGGCAACTCCCTTTGATGGCGCACCGGAAGTGAAGACTTACGGGTTCGACAATAAATATCAGATTACAACGGACTACCTGGTGGACGATAATACGGAGGGCGCTACAGACCAGGCAGAATCGGCCCTCATGGCAGGTCTCTCCAAGTTTTCCGGAACGAACCCCACAGTGCTAAGCTACAATAAGGTTGGGCCTACCGTGGCCAACGATATAAAATTATCGGCACTCTATGCATTGGGAATTGCCATATGCTTAATGTTCTTATACATATTGATCCGCTTCAGAAAATGGCAGTTTGCGCTGGGTACCATGGTGAGTTTAGTGCATACGGTTTTAGTGGTTCTTGCGGTTTATACTTTGTTAGAAGGAATTATGCCCTTTGCTATGGAAATAGATCAAGCCTTCATTGCGGCTATCCTTACCGTTATAGGATATTCTATAAATGATAGTGTGGTGGTATTTGACCGGGTAAGAGAATTCCTTACCGGCAAAAAGCAGGATGAAGACGAACCAAGGGTTATCAACAATGCTTTAAATGATACTTTAAGCCGCACTTTAATCACGGGTATGTCAACTATATTTGTGATTATCATCCTGTTTGCTTTCGGCGGCGAGACCATTAAAGGGTTCACCTTCGCTATGTTAATTGGTGTATTGATCGGAACATATTCATCGCTTTGCATTGGCACCCCGGTATTGGTAGATTTTACCAAACGGGTTGAGAAAAAGAAGAAAGTAGCCATTCCGGCATAAAAAATTCATATTATAATATTAGCCCGCATGCAAAACATGCGGGCTTTTTTTGTCAATTGTTTTAAAACCAACAACTCATTCCACTTTTCGCAGGAAACATATTCTTGTATGCTGCTGCATTACACCCTTGTCAGTGATTCGGAGTATGAGAATGCGTTCTGATGAGTTCGTCACAACTTAGCTGTAAACGCTGATCCGCTCATTTTTATATGACGCGTAACTTCTGGCCTACACGCACGAATCAGTAATGGTATTCTACGTTAGAGGTGATCTCCGCCGCTGCAGTCACCTCGAGATGTGTTGGTCGTTGGAAGAGGTTATTCCCGGGGCATTCACCTATGAGTATGGGCAATAAAAAAGCCCCATCGGTTAGGATGAGGCTTTAGAGTAAAAAATAGGCAACGACTTACTCTCCCAGGTGTTATCCTAGTACCATCAGCGCTGGCGGG
>JBDSIM010000209.1:0-13983 GCA_039917935.1 Cyclobacteriaceae bacterium
TTGCGTTTTGGGTTTGTCGAAAGTTACGACTGGATGCGGAGTTAAGTATGATGATATCCAGCGCCGTTTCTATTTGCGGCGTATCGGCAGCCATTGCTACCGCAGGAGCCATTAAGGGAGATCCAAAAAAATTATCATATGTTATTTCACTGGTATTGGTCACTGCAATTCCCATGATGATTTTTATGCCATATCTCGCGCGTTACATGGGTCTTACACAGGAGGTAACCGGAGCATGGATAGGAGGAACCATTGACACCACAGGAGCCGTTGTGGCCGCAGGAACATTAGTCGGTGATATAGCCGTAAAAATAAGCACCATTGTAAAATTTTCGCAAAACGTCCTGCTGGGGCTAGCGGCGTTTGCCATTAGTATCTACTGGACGTATTCACAAAAAACGCCTGAAGGTATGGAGGGCACTAAGCCAACCCTGGGGTTGTTGTGGGAAAGGTTTCCCAAATTTGTTTTGGGCTTTGTCGCTGCTTCTCTCTTATTTTCATTTGCACTCAATCCTTCAATGGTCGAAGCAACCTCCGGTGGATTAAAAAGTATTCAAACTTTGTGGTTTGTGCTTGCCTTTACCAGTATCGGATTGGAAACCAGGTTTTCGGATTTATTCAAGACTGATAACAGGCGTCCATTGTATGCTTTTCTAATTGCTCAGGCCTTTAATATTATCGTCACTCTTATTGTTGCCTACTTCTTGTTTCGGTAGACCTGTGCGTACCATTATGGATAAAAAACCACAGTCTTATTTATGAACGGGCACTCATGCCCAATAAATCAAAAAAATTGCGCCTTAAAAAAGGCTTCATTTCAATCCAAAAAACGCATTTTCCAAAATTTTTTGGGGGCTGGCTAATGAAAAACTTTAAAGTCTATTGATTTTATAGAATAAAGGTATAACATTTGCATTACTCTATTAGAACTATAGACTTTAATCCTTATGAAAACTTTTCGTCCGATTTATGTAGCATTTCTGTTGACTGCGCTTCGTGTTATGGCGCACGCACAAGGCAACGATTCAGAAGATCAACCTACTCAACCAAATAAAAAACTGGAAAGCGTGATCGGGACGCCTTCCCTCGCTTTTCCAAAAGCTAAAAAGGTGACGATCATCACGGGTGCGCGTTTCTCGTACCCACTGGTTCAAAAATGGATCGACCGGTATAATCTGGTGAATCCGAACATTCAGATCATTATAGAGTCAAGAGGATCCACTGATCCTGCTCAATACGATATACTGGCAGAAGTGTATGAACAGGAAGAGGAGATAAAAAAGGATCGTGAATATATCAATGTTGCCCGTTATGCGATTTTACCTGTCGCTAATGACAAATCTGCTTTTGCTAAAAACTACGCTGACAAAGGCCTCAATAAAGCGTTGATCAATCAGGTTTTCTTTCACGACCTGTATGCTGAGAAAGAGGATATTAAAAAAATAAAGGCGCCGTATACGGTTTATACAAGATTACAAAAAGCGGGGGTTCCTATTGTGTTTACAAAATACTTCGGCTTTGAGCAGAAGGACATTAAAGGGAAGGCGATTGCAGGCGCGGATGAGCATCTCTTAAAAGCGTTGCTGCGGGATTCGACAGGTGTTTCCTATTTGCCTCTGGCGCTTATTTATGATCTTGCTTCGAAAAAGCCATTGAATGGGATCGCTGTTTTGCCGGTAGATCTCAACGGAAACGGACGCATCAATGATGACGAAAAATTTTACGATAATTTGGAAAAGGTAATCCAACGTCTGGAACATGCGCAAGCGGAGGAAATTCATAATATTCCGATGGCGTATTTGCACCTTTCGTTCGATAAGGCTAAAGCTGGTCCTGAGACGATTGATTTCCTTAAATGGATAATCGAAAACGGTCAAAGCGATCTCCATGAATTCGGGTACTTGCAGCCTGAAGCAGATAGCAATGCAAAAGTAAAAGTTTCATTCGCATCCAAAGACAAATAACCAGGTCGTATTTGTTTCACACTTTTCAAAAATAAAACTTAACGTCAAACTTTAGTAAAATGAAAACGTTTTTTCGCCACCTTGTCTTCGGCGCCATATTTTTAATGCCTGCAATTTCCAGTTGGGCACAAGTTAACCCCGCCATGGTATCCATCCGTGGCTCTGTCACGGATATTGAAACAAACGAACCGTTGCCAGGTGTCAGCGTGGTGTTCTTCCTCAAGGTATTACTATTGATCACGGGTGTACTCGGGTTTGTGCAACAAGCTATTTCACAAAAACAAATTGAGATACGAGATCAAACGTGGATCGGATATTTTAATCAGATCAGATTTACCGATAAATCCGGACTTTGGGTAGATGTTCACTACCGACTAAACGATAATTTCATAAAAGAAAAAACGTTCAGCCTGGCAAGAGTGGCTTATATTTATCACGTCTCCAATAATATTCGGCTAATGGCTGGCTATGCCTATGCAACGCGTTATTCCAACGTGGGCGTGACCAGTATTCCGGAGCATCGGCCCTGGCAACAAATCCAATGGGTGGAAACAAAGAAGCGTTTTACACTCACCCAGAATTTTCGCATTGAACAGCGTTTCAGGAGAAATGTTGCTGAGGGCGAACTTACCGACTATGATTTCAACTGGAGGTTTCGCACTAATTTTGCATTTACAATACCATTGAGCAATAAAGGCCTTCAGTCCCGCAGCCCTTTCTTACTTTTTAGTAATGAAATCAATATCAATGCAGGTAAGCGTATTGTTCATAATTATTTTGACCAATACAGGCTTTTCATGGGTGCAGGATATCAGTTTTCCGAAAAGCTGAATGCCCATCTGGGCTATCTGTTTATTTATCAGCAGGAACCAGCCGCAAGCAAGTATCTTCAAACAAATGCGATCCGTTTATTTGTGATCCACAGTCTGGACCTTCGGAAGAAGGTATAGGGTATAGGGTATAGGGTATAGAGGTATAGAGGTATAGAGGTATAGAGGTATAGAGGTATAGGGTATAGGGTATAGGGTATAGAGGTATAGAGGTATAGGGATATAGAGGTATAGGGGTGGGGATGACGTTAATTATTTCTGGAGGACTTCTTACGGGTTGATTTTTTTTTCTTTTGTCCGTTGGCGCGATAAGTTTTCTTCAAAGATTTTTTTAAGGCGTCCTTTTCCTCCTTTGCCCACAATTTAATGTTGAACCGGATTACTTTCCAATAGTCCTGGCCGTAGTCAACAAGAATTTCCGACCGGGCAGGTATATCTTTCTTGGATTCAATATAGGCTTTGGTGCCATTGATAATGTAATCGCAATTGTTAGTAAATCCTTTAATCCTGACGAGGCCGCGAGCATCATTGGCATAGCGGGCAAGGGCCGTCTTTACTGGCAAAGCATTAATAACATGTTTGCGGTTTACGTAAAAGATATAACCGTTTTTTCCGTCTTCATCCTTCACATCTTTCCACGCTGAAATTTTTCCTTTGTATTGAACAATACGAGTTCCCTTCGGAATAAATTTCTTCGTGTACAAGCCCTTTCCGGAGTTGGGAATTGTTGACTTCTTTACAACCAGTTGTTTCTCTAATAGTGCCATTAAATTTTCTTGTAATACCATTCCATGCCCTTGCCAACTTTTGAAAGGCGCGCGTGAATATAGATAAATACCGGGGTTTCAAAAACCAGCGTTCCGCAGACCGCCTTACACGAGTCGTTATTTCCTTATATCCTTTATACCCCTATACCCTCACCTTCCTACCCTACCTCCCCAGCAGCCTCATCCGCTCCCTTGCACTGGAGGCATATTCATCAAAACCTAACCTGGCAGCTTCGTCGGCATACACCTTCAGCAATCTATAAGAATTGTTGTTAACCTGAATCGCTTCAACCAGAATATTATAGGCCTTCATGTTATCCGGATTTTGTCTCTTGAAGAAATCGGCGGAAGCGATAATCCCTTCTTCAAAATAAGGGTTCCATTTCCCCAACAAAGAATAGTTTGCGCGGGCACGGTCGAGATCCCCTCCGGATTCGCTGATCAATGCAGTGTATAGCATTCGTTCCAGCGCGTGTCCCGAACCAAATTCAATTCCTTTATTAATCTGTGTTGCCAGTAGGCGCAATTCTTTACGCCATGCCAGCATCAGCAGTTCGGTATAGCGCACCTCATTGAATAATTTTTTGTCGGTGAGCTCCAAGCCACTAATCTGATTGAGGTATTTAATGGCGAGGGGAATTTTTTCAGCCTTGAATTGTCTTTTTGCCATATCAAGGAGAGCCTGTGCTTTGTAATTCGCATTATCAAACGTATTGGAGATCCTGGCAAAAAAAACGGTGTCAGTCAACCCTGTTTTATACCTGCAGTATTGATATTTTTCAGCATCATTTAAGGATATGGCCTGGGATGAGTTTAGTGCCAGAATTCTTTTCATTCGGGTGGCGATAGTTTTTTCATTCTCATCTCCATTTTGCGATATGGAATCCCAGGCGGAAAAAGCGCTATAGATATTGCCGGCTTCAGTGAGTGAGATGGCATTATAAAATTTAGCGTCTTTGTAATCGGCTGTTTCCGCATGCATAAAGTAACTGGAGGCAACCTGGGGATTATTTTGCTCCAGAGCCCACAAGCCCATAATGTAATTATATTTTCCTCTATAGTCACGGGTAGTGTAAGCCAGCTCTCCTAATAATTCCATCGCTTTGGATACGTTTCCCTGGTGATAATAGGCGTGCGCGAGTGAAGCTTTCAATGCCTCGCTATACTCAAAATTCAGGGAATCGGAGGCAATATCATTTACCGCATGAATGAAAGTAGTGTCGATGGATTTTACATTCCGTATGCTGTAATTGTTCAATAAAGTTGCGGAATAAAGATCCAGTTGTTTTTCTGCAAGAGGGTCAACGCTGGTCCGTATTTCCTGATCAAAAAGTGTTGCCAGGGCAAATGCGTTGCTTAAGACTATGGGCGATGGGTTATCAAAAATTTTGATCACAGAATCTGTTCTGATAGGAAGATAGGCTGTGGCTGCCAGCGCCAGAAAATTTCCTTCTGCGGAAGATTTTGTAAGGGAATTTTGTCTGGCATTATTGATGAAGAGGGTGGCTGAATCAAGGGAAAGGATTTTCCCATAGGCGAAACCCAGATTATTGGCTAGCGCGCCTGATGAAGGCATCTTCGTTTTTCCTTGTCTGTAGGTCTCAATCGCCTGGAAATAATTCTCCTTCCACAAATAGAGATTGCCGGCATTTACCAGTGAAAATTCGGTCGGGCGTTTGCCGTTAGCCAGCTCATAATTATAGTGGGCGCCTTCAAAATTAATTCGCGAAGACTTGATGCTTGCAAGGGCATAATTCGCACGGTTGTTTTGGAAAGCATACTTCCGGCTCTGCTCGTAGAAGCTTTGAGCCAAAATCTCATTGTCCTGAAGGATATAAAGGTCCGCAACATAATTATAAAATCCTGCCAGGCCATGGTAAACGTATTCTCGCCAATTCGAGTAAAAAATAAACGCAAGCATGGCGATAAGGCCCGCAAAGCGAAAGGTAAAATAGGGCATCCGGTTGGGCCGGTACAATAAATAATAGACATGCAGATTTTCTGCCATCATCACCATATAGTTGGAGAAGATATAGGTCAGGAATATGATACCGTAACCAACATGACTGAAGATAATCAGGTCGCGAACAATTTTTAAAGCCGCATCATTGGCGTTTCCCAACAATTGGCTGATGGTGACAAAACAAATCGCGCCGAGGGCGACGTAAAAAAAAGCACCTACTGGTCTAAAAAGAAAAATGGATTCATAGAGAGACTCCCTTAACTTAAAACCCCAGATGCCCAGGATGGCTGAAATTGTGAGGAGCAGGTACAGATTGATATATAAAAACTGCCAATGGATCACACCCATTTCGTGGAGGCAGGCGATAAAAATGTTTATCAGATAAATAAAACTGACGATGGAAAAATGTTGCAGGCTTTTTGATTTTCCCTGGTTGGAGAGATAGACAAATGAAACCAGGATTTCATGCGCAATCATAATGATGAAAAGGAAACTGAGAATGAGGGCTGGTAAATAGCCTGTCACCACCAGGTGGAGCATGGGATACGGCACATGGGAGAAAATGTAAACGATCATGCCTGTTACTGCTACGAGTGTCAGAAATGAAATTAACCGGATGGAAAAACCTGTGGCGGGCCGAAAACTTTTAAAGTAATAACTCAGGCCAATAAAAACTATCAATATGGAAATGGGGATGATATAGCCGCGTTGTCCGAACAGGAGGAGTACCTCCAGGCGCAATGAAAGGACAAAAAAGGAAAACAATCCAATGCCCGCAAAATACCAGAATTTTGGCAACGTCGTGATCACCGTAAGAAGCACCATGCTGGCCGCGATGAGTACGCCCAGGAAAAAATAGGAGGCCACAAAATTATGTTGAATATTACTTCCCTGAAGGTATTCAAAGATGACGTAACTTTCTCCAGGCACATTTAGTTGAAAAGGTCCGAGTCGGAAATTATGAACGGTGGTTTCAATAATTTTTTGTTGCTGGATAGTTTCCCAATGAATTATCCCCTGCGCGCCCTGGAAATAGTTGAACCATAAAAACAGCAGTGATATGACAAAGAGTCCTGACAGGATACTCCAGAGGGTTCGATAGTTTTTTGGCCACTCCTTCCAGAAAAACAATGATTGCATGTATCCGTGCGGTTACTTGAAGGTGCAAGCTAAGGGTGCGGGAGAAATAAAAAAAGTGCCGGAGAAGTTCCGGCACTTTTTACTGATTAAGAAAAGTACTTGGTCACGCCCGGGGTGGCTATGGGATAGAAGCCATCGGCATTCGGTAGCACCGGTGGAGGTGCATCCCATGCATATTTAGCGGGTTGAATACTGATTCCTGAATTTATCGTTTGATCCCAATCAATAATCTGACCTGAATAGGTTGCCATTCGGCCAATGATAGAGGTGAGCGTTGATTTTGCTCCGTTTTCAGCATCAGCGAATTTGTATTCGCCTTTTGCGACGGCTGCAAACAACTCATCGTGCTCGGCCTGGTAAGGTTCATTTTCCTTTGACTTATCAAATTTATATAATGACTTACCCTTGTGAGTGATTTCTGCTGCGCCACATTTCACAACACCTTTTGTTCCAACAAACATTTCATCAACGATGGCATAGGTTCCTTTAATGTGCCTGCATTGGCTGTTCATAATGGATCCATCGGCGTATTGATATTCAACATAATGGTGATCATAGATTTCGCCAAATTCTTTACCGGTTCGTACTTGCCGGCCACCCAGGCCCTGTGCCTTAACGGGATAAGAACCTTTGAACCAGTTCATGACATCCAGATTGTGAATGTGCTGTTCGGTGATATGGTCACCGCACAACCAATTGAAATAATACCAGTTGCGCATTTGGTATTCCATTTCTGTCTGGCCTGCCTGGCGAGGCCTTACCCAAACGCCGTCATTATTCCACCAAACCTGGCTGGAAGTTATGTCTCCGATCATGCCGTCCTGGATGCGTTTATAAAGTTCGCGATAGGAGGTTTGATAATGGCGTTGTAGACCTACCACTACATTTAATTTTTTCTTTTTCGCAATTTCAGCGACTTCCAATACTTTCTTTACACCTGCCGGATCCGTTGCCACGGGTTTTTCCATGAACACATGTTTGTTTTGCTTGATGGCTTCTTCAAAATGAATCGGACGGAAACCTGGGGGTGTTGCAATAATAATGACATCTGCCAGCGGAATTACTTTCAGATAGGCATCAAAACCCACGAACTTTGTTTCTTCCGTAACGGCTACCCGTCCTTTAACATTTCCTTCATCACCTTCAGTAAGTTCTTTAAACGATTCATCGAGTCGATCTCGGAAGGCATCCGCCATCGCGACAAGTTTTACGTTTTGTTTGGTTGATAAGGCTTGCATGGCAGCCCCCGTTCCCCTACCCCCACATCCAATGACCGCTACTTTGATCGTATCATCCACTGAATTGAAATAGCCAGCGTTGGATATCATGGGCATGGCCATGAGGCCGCCGGCGAGTAATGAACTTTGTTTGACAAAATCTCTTCGGGATCGGTGTAATTTTTCATTTTCCATAAGGCATAATTTATTAGGATCGCATTTATTTAAGATAATTTTCAAAAAACTTTTCAATGTCTGCTTTCGAGGGAGCTTTTTCCGGTCTCACCACGCGAAAGCCAACGTACATACCATCTGTCAGCCACCATTTGCTCTTAGGAATCTGGGGATCCCGTTTATTCCAGGCGGCATCTGAAGCGATTCGGTTAGCACAACGCAACGCTACACCCGCATCAAGAAATGAACCTCCCCGAACAACTTTCGGATATTTCGATCCGGGGGATGTCAAAGGATCTTTAGCATCCCCGGCTAATTTTTCGTAAGCCTTAGGGTCATATTGATCTAATGTCCATTCGCTTAAGTTACCTAACATATCATACAATCCCCAGGAATTTGGTTTTAATGAAGCGGTTTTTTGAAATTTTCCGTCGCTGTTTTCCTTAAAGTAGCCGTAAGCTATCAATGCTTTTGCATCATTGCCAAAGGGTTGGGCAGTCTGTGTGCCGGCGCGGCAAGCATACTCCCATTCAGCTTCCGTAGGAAGTCGGTAAAAAATGCCCGTTTTTTCGTAAAGAAATTTACAATACATCAGGGTGGCTTGCTGGCTCATACTATTGGTCGGTTGTTTCAAATCGCGCCCCATTCCCCAGGTAAGGTCGATGTACTGCGCCGTGGGCCGCGAAATCGCATCGACAGCAATTCCCTTCGTCTGTGGGACATCCATGTTTTTAAAAAATGCATCCCATTCTCCGAAGGTCACTTCCCTTTCACCCATCCAAAAGCCGCTGACGTGAACCTTTTTCTGGGGTCCTTCATCTGCCTCCCGGCCTTTTTCTGTAGCAGGACTTCCGATGGTAAAAGTTCCAGCCGCAACGGGCACCATTTTGAATTTGACCGTCGATCCCGGAATATTTTGTTCGTAAGCTTTGAACGCCTGCCCAAAACAGATGAAAGGGATCAAAAGAAATATGAAAATAACGAGATTTTTCAAGCGGATAAATTGAGTTTTGCGAAGTTAAAAAATATAACCAGCCACAACAACCAATTTTATGCCAGTAATAAATCCACCTTTGACCAGGCGCACCGGAATAAGAAAAAAACGTTTCTCCCCCGGATTTTGGAATCCTTTGCGGCATTACGTACCATCAATGGTAACGAGTACCTTGATCTCTCATCCAAAAAAGCTTTAATACTGACTGTAAGCGTGAAAGATCAGTAGACAATTTAGCAAGGACTGGCATTAGCTTTTATGCTCCCATGGGAGTGATGAATGGAACCATAGTTGGGGGCGCTATGCTCGAAACTGATAAAAACTTCGAATAAATACATGAAAATTCTTTTTGTTATCAATCCCATTGCCGGGGGCTCCGATCATGATAAAACCATTGATGGTTTGAAGGAAATGTCACAGGTAAATGAGTGTGAAAGTTTATTCTATATGACATCCGGCAAAGCTGATGAAAAGAAAATCAAGCAACATATTGAAAAGTTTAGACCAGACCGTGTGATTTCCGCAGGTGGTGACGGCACAATACAGCTGGTATCCAAAATACTGTTGTCTTACGATATAAAAATGGGAATATTGCCACTGGGTTCCGCCAATGGTTTGGCCACCGCCCTTGAAATACCTAAAGATCCGATGGAAGCCGCGGAAAAAGTATTTAAGTCCACGCGTGTAAAGCCGTTGGACATGTTGCGTTTTAATAAAAAGCATCATTGCATCCACCTAAGCGACATCGGTGTCAATGCTTTAATTGTAAAAAAATACGAGGAGGCTGGTGCAAGGGGTTTACTAGGTTACGCGAAACAGTTATTGTCCTCCATACAGGAGACTCCGATGTATAATGTGACGATCCGTACAGAAAAAGAAACTTATAATAAACAAGGATATATGATGGCATTTGCAAATGCCCATAAATATGGAACCGGGGTACAGATATCGGATGGGTCGGTTTCTGATGGAAAGTTCGAGATTTGTAATGTTGAAAAAGTATCCCTTGATGAAGCCATCAGGGCAGGTCTCACTATTCTAAATGTGTTTGTAAATAAAAACATGTTCTCAGATGTTATCAGCTGCAGGCAAGCGGAAATTACTGCTGATCAAAAAGTGCATTTTCAAATCGATGGCGAGTACATGGGTGAGATCGATCGCCTTGAAATTGAAATTGTTCCCCGTGCGCTGAAACTTTTGGTCTGAGTGCCGGTAAAGATTCCCATATTATTAAGTTTTTACGCCCTCTCTAACGGCGATACCACTTTGTTATTTGGTCAGGTTACCTACACCGGGTTCAGCGATTTGAGTTTTCGCGATTACAACCGCAGAAAAACCTTTCGAACCTTGATTAAATTGTACCGTACAAAATCATATGCAAACCAGGATATCAGGCTGATGTTATCCGGCCGTAACGTACCGGCTACTACTAACCGGCATGGAGCATTTTATGTGAAAACATCAGAAAACATCCGCGAGGGGGTACTGGAAAAAGTACTGCTTGCGACAGGGGAAGAAGTAAAAATGGTAGATGGCCTTTATTTAAAAACGGTCAACCATGTTCAGGGTGACAACATCGTTATCTCGGATCTTGACGATACGCTGATGCATTCTTTCATTTACAGGAAACTTCGTAAGTTTCGCACCCTGATGTTTACCACTGTGGAGAAGCGAAAAGCGGTTGTTCATATGCAGGAGCTGATGAAAAGTTTTATTTCGAAAGGGGCCATTCCCATTTATTTATCGAATAGCGAACAAAATTTGTATCCGCTTATTTACCGATTTCTGATGCATAACGGTTTCCCTCCTGGTCCGTTATTTCTGAAGCAGATGCGCAAATTGGTGGATGTGATAATGAATATTAAATTTCCGCCCAATAATACCCACAAGATCAGCACGTTGGAAGAATTACTGGCCTTGTTTCCAAAGCAAAAATTTATATTGATGGGCGACAATACACAGCACGACCTTTCAATTTATCTGTCCGCCGCCGAAAAATTTGGTAACAGTATCCGCTACATTATTATCAGGAAAGTAATTGAAAAAAAAGCCGATGAATTGTTGATTGAAAAGGCGCAAGAGATGTTAAAGGTGAATAATATCAATTTGTATTATTCGGACGATTTTCCAAAGTCTTTCGAGCTATAGCAGACCGGGCCTGTAACAGTTAACGTTGAACCATTCAATCAAACTCATAATTCGGATTTTGCCACATCATGGGGATATCTGCTTCGTATGTTTTTTGAGGCGTTTTAATTCTCATTTCAAAACGGCCCTCGATCCTGAAACCAAATGATTTATAAAATTCAATTGCTTTGTGATTGCTTTCCCTCGCAAGTAATTCCACGCGGCCAATATCCGGTCGGTTGACGCCAATCTCTTCTAAAAAAATGGTAAACAACGTTCGTCCAATTTTTTTCCCCTGAAAGGAAGGGTGAACAACAATCGTAAGATTGGAAAAAATATGATCGAAAACGCGGGGCCCCGGTTTGTAGGCATGCATTTCTGCCACCAGTGTTTCAGGGTCTTCAGGATGTTCAGCTACGATAATAAAGCCTGCCTCCAGACTTTTTGTGAGAAAGTGTTGCACATAACTTTCCGTGATTTCCTCTTCGGACCTGGCAATACCGCCCTCCTCCCGTGCCACCTCCTTGTATAACTTTATAATTTTTTCCAGGTCTTCAGGGACTGCTGTGCGAATGTGCATAATTAATATTAAGGACGCTTAAGGTAAAGCGTTCTCACCAAGTTGCAAAATATTTTAAATTTTAATGAAATTAGTGCCGCCAGAAATTTAATTTATTTTTCTATTACCAATCTGGGGGATAAGTTTTCATGGGCGAATTCCAAATCAGATGAGAACTTTTTCTTCAGGTAGGCCAGTTCGCCTATATTCCCTGAACGCTGACTACTACGGTTTTGATTCGGGAAATTTGTTTGTTTTCGAATTACTTAAATGGATGGAAGCTGCGGTTCATCCGTTTTTGTTCCCTGATATTTTGATTTGTATCTCTTTTTAATCGTTTTTTCTTCCTGGATAAAAAGATAAAAGTTCATTTGGGCAACCTGAAAGTGGCGCAGGTAGCTATTGGCGCCAAATCCAGAAGTTAATTTAATAGGATTTTCCATACCGGAGATTTTGTTAACAGACCACTAAACAATCCTCACCCTGGTTACCGCAATCGTTTTAATACATATTTTTTGCGTTCATTGACTTTCATGCCAGTGAATGAGGAAAAGGACACAACTTCCGTGTTATACGTGTGAAGGTGCCTATGGGTTTAGAACTGGCTGGAAATAAAATAGATTAAACCTGGGCGGGGTGGCCTGTGAGATAGCCGTTTATGCTAAAACCATAAATTTACAAAGGTATAGAGAAATTTAGAATTATGGGCCTCAAAGCTTCAGCGAACCGGATGAAGCCTGAAGCCCACAACTTAACTAATTTTAAAGATTTGGTTGAGGGGTTGTCCTCAAATATGGTTTCACGCGTTTGTGGCCTTTTGGGAATTTACCCTGGATTTCTTCGTCTTTAACCGCGGCAGTAATGATAACATCTTCTCCATGTTTCCAGTCGGCAGGAGTCGCCACGCTATAGTTGGCTGTTAGCTGAAGACTATCTACCACACGCAGAATTTCATTGAAATTTCTTCCGGTGGAAGCCGGATATGTGAGCATAAGTTTCACTTTTTTGTCAGGGCCGATAATAAAAACAGCGCGTACGGTAAATTTATCGACATTAGGATGCACCATACCGTAGAGGTTGGCAATCTTAAATTCCGGATCTGCAATGAGGGGATACTCCACATTCGTATTTTGTGTTTCGTTGATGTCATGAATCCATTTTTTATGTGAATCCAAAGGGTCGGCACTGATCGCGAGAATTTTAACATTCCGTTTCTTGAATTCCGGATGTAATCGTGACATGGAACCAAGTTCTGTGGTGCAAACTGGTGTGAAATCAGCAGGATGAGAAAATAATATTCCCCAGCTGTTGCCAAGCCATTCGTGAAATTGAATGGTCCCGGCTGTTGTTTCTGCCGTAAAATCCGGGGCGATATCCCCTAATCGAATTGACATAATATTATATTGTTAAGTGGAACAATGGCTTAAACGTAATAACTGACGAAATCAAAATTAAGTTTAATTCATAGTTTAGTAATGTCAAAGATTCGCTTCGCCAGACCCAGGCTAATATACCGCAAGCGTATCAGGTACCCACCACCTGAGAAATGAAGTTTACTTCCGCTTCCTGGCCTTTAGTTTGGCTTCTTTTCGAATGAGGTCCTCCAGTGTATTGCCTTTCAACAATTCAACAGTCGCGTTCCTTACTTGAAGGAATGCATCCCTTACCGTACAGGTTTCTTCATCTTCACATTCGGGACATGATTCATAGAATTTATAGGTAGCACAGGGTACAGCGGCAATGGCACCGTCAAACAATCGGACTACTTCTGCCAGATTCACTTCAAATGGTTCACGTCTCATGAAATACCCACCGCCTTTTCCTTGTTTACTACCCAACACCCCTGCTCTTTTTAAGTCCAGTAATATGGCTTCCAGAAACTTTTTGGGGATATTACAGGCAACAGAGATATCTTTAATCAGGAACTTTTTGTGCGGTTCTTTTCCCATATGAACCAGGGCGTGTATCGCATATTTACATTTCTTTGAGATCATAGAAGCATGACAATTTATGGTATTGTCGTAACATTATCACAATACTTTAACAACCAGCCCTAAATTTCATTTGTGATTTAGGAAGTTCGCTATATTTATAGTCCAAAGACCTGGACGGTGCTTCGCTGGAGACTGTTTGCACTTACTTTTACTTGTTCTTTGTGATACATATGCCGAGGTAGCTCAGAGGTAGAGCAGCTGATTCGTAATCAGCAGGTCGTGGGTTCAACTCCCATTCTCGGCTCACCGCTATA
>JBDSIM010000210.1:0-48155 GCA_039917935.1 Cyclobacteriaceae bacterium
AGACTTAACTTCTGGCCCAAAGTAAGGCTGCTCTTTCCTTCAGAAGTAAGAGGGCAGCTATTCGTTCCGTCTGTGAATATGTTTTTGTGGGCAGGCTGTATCGGAGTAGTGGTGTATTTTAAAGAATCATCGGCAATGGAAGCAGCCTATGGTTTGGCAATTACTATTACCATGTTGATGACCACCATTTTATTAACTGTTTACCTGCGACTAAAAAATACTTCGGTCGTTTTGATAGCAATTTTTTTGATAACCTATCTCAGTATTGAGTTATCCTTTCTTGCTGCTAACCTTCTGAAATTTATGCACGGCGGATATGTCTCCCTCATTATTTGTACTTTTTTGATGCTGGTGATGTGGATTTGGAAGGAGGCATCTGCCATCAAGGATAACCTTACTGATTATACTGATCTGGACCCTTACATTCCATTGCTAAAAAAATTGAGCGTGGATCAAAGTATCCCTAAGTATGCAACCCATCTGGTTTACATGACAAAATCCATTGATAGAAAAAAAATAGAGAACAAAATTATTTATTCGATCCTTCAACAGCGGCCTAAGCGAGCCGATATCTACTGGTTTATTCATGTTGAAACAACAGATGATCCCTATACCCGGGAATTTAAAGTTGACATCATTGTACCACAGGATGTGATTCGCATTACATTCAGATTGGGATTTAAGGTTGAACAATTAGTGGGAAGATATTTCTCGAAAGTCGTTAAAAACATGGTACAAAATGATGAAGTGAATATCACGAGTAGATATCAGTCACTGCAGGATGAGCATGTAACCGGCGATTTTACTTTCATAGCCATGAAAAAATTTCTTTCCTATGAAAATAAGTTACCGCCTTACCACAGATTAATTATGAAGATTCATTTTATTATGAAAAGACTAACTGTTTCAGAGAAACAATGGTTTGGGCTGGACGATAACAACGTGGAAATTGAGAAAATACCGTTGTTAATTTCTCCTGCAAAGGATTTTGAAATCAGGCGAATTGAATGAAAAATTGAGGTAAAGTAACAGTTAAAGGTTATCAAAATATTTTTAACAAAGAGCACTTCGATTCCGATTTGGCTAAAACCAATCCCATCTCTCAAAAAGGCGCGATTATTTTTAAAAAAATGTGCGCTGATTTCCTGACGTTGTTGCTACCGCTTGCCAAATGTAACCTTCTGTAAGTTTTCCTTGAATTTACATAAGTATCTGGCGTTGATGTCCAAAGAGGATCTTCGCCAGTGATCCGAGCAATTAGATTGGCCTAATCTTTCCTGAAAGTAGTTGTCTGGGTGTCTTAAAAGAAAAAGCATGGATAAGTATGCAATGCTGACATCCCATCGGTTTCAAATGAGAAGGTGTAAGGCCGATCACACGTTTGTAGGGTGATCCAAGCAATTAAAAAAGGTTCGTATTGTCTGAATGTTAATATTAGGTGAAGTGTATTGCCGGCCGGTATGTTATTTGCGATGTTTTTTAGTTCAATCATTTTGGTAACAACGAGGATATGAGATGGTTGAGGGGTTGTTTACTTGCGCATGTAAGGTTTCACTCCCATTTGAGTGGATCACTCTGTGATTATCTTAAAAAGTAAAATGAAATTGAAGGTAAGTGGGTGAAAGATCGAGGATGGAGCTGGCGAAAAGGATCCTGCCGAGCCCTGTTTTATCGTAATAATAATAATAACCTTATATTGCACTTTCGTAGTTCAAAAAATTTTGGTTAAAAGGAGCCCATCCTTTTATTAAAGCCTTAAATCCTTAGAATTTTCACCTGCGTACTTTCAAAGGAGGTATTTGAATCATTTGAGACAAGAAATTTAAGTGTCATTCCAGAAAACGGCATTGACATTAGCTGGCATCGGGAATTGTAAGGATCAAATATTTAAATGATACTAATAAAAATGCAAAGATTGAATTTCAATATTCAAATTATTATTGGCTTTATCCTAGCTATCACGCTCCTGGTTTTACTTGGGTATATTTCCTTTACGAATAATAAGGAATATCAGAGTTCGAGTAGATTGGTTGCTCATTCCAATCAGGTTTTGTATCACACACAGGAAGCGCTAACAAGCACATTGGATATTGAAACTGGCCAGCGCGGTTATACGATTACAGGGGATACCGTTTTCTTACAGCCATATTTAAATGCGGTTGGGCAAATTTACGGACACATTGATGACCTGATAGAGTTAACCTCTGATAACACCGCACGGCAAAAGTCATTGTTCTTATTGCATGATGTTGTAGTCAAAAGACTTGCTTACGCTGAGCAAACCATTCGCGCAAGAAATATAAGTTTTCAGGAGGCGCAAAGCATTCACATTACCAGACGTGGAAAAATGCTCACCGACGAAATCCGCAAGATAATAGCCCTTTTTCAAACGGATGAAAAGCAATTGTTAAGTCACAGACTTACGCAACAAGCCACTGTTCTCCAATCTTATAATAATTCCTCCACGGCTCTATATGTTATGATGGGCATCATTTTATTCATACTGGTTCTGGTAATTAATAAGAATTCAATGGCAAGGTCGAGGGCTGAATTGCTTTTGAAAAAAACCTCGGAGGAAACCAAGGACCTTTACAACAATGCGCCATGTGGATACCAATCATTGGATGAGTATGGGCTTATTGTTAATATGAACGAAACTTTGTTAAAGTGGTTGGGATATAAACGAGAGCAAATAGTAAAGGTTATGAAATTCGGGGATCTGCTTACAGATTCGGGTATTGAGTTATTCAACAAAAATTTTGTTATCCTTAAAGTTCACGGATTTATCAATGACGTGAGAATTGACTTAAAGCGGAGTGATGGTTCCCACATTCCTGTAATTATCAACTCCACCGCGATATTTGACGCGAATGGAAACTTTCTTAAAAGTCGAGCCTCGATATTTGATATGAGTGATACCATTCAGATGGAGAATCAGCTAAAGGACGCAAGGAAAGTTGCGGAACTGGCCAACATGGCGAAGGGCCAATTCCTTGCCAATATGTCGCATGAAATCCGCACACCGCTAAATGCGGTGATAGGATTAAGTCACCTTGCTTTAAAAACGGATCTGTCTGCCAAGCAGTTTGATTATTTAGCGAAGATTCAATCATCGAGTGAATCCTTACTCGAGATCGTAAATGACATCCTTGATTTTTCGAAAATAGAGTCTGGTAAAATGAAGCTGGAGGAAGTAAATTTTGATCTGGAGGAGGTCTTGCAAAAACTGGCGGACGTAATAACATACAAAGCCCAGGCAAAAGGATTGGAAATTGCCTTTGGAATTGATCGTGCAGTACCGACATACTTGATTGGAGACCCAGTGCGTCTGGAGCGTATTCTCAGTAATTTATGTGCCAATGCGGTAAAATTCACCGATAAAGGTGAAGTGGTGGTGAGTGTTTCTGTGCGGGAAGATATTGATGATAAAATAAGATTGGAATTTGTCGTAAGGGATACCGGCATAGGTATGGAAAGAGCACAGATGGCCAAATTGTTCCAACCTTTTACGCAAGCCGATGAATCCATTTCGCGAAAATATGGCGGTACAGGGTTGGGTCTATCCATTTTAAAACGATTGGTTGAATTAATGGATGGAGATGTTTCCGTTGATAGCCAGCCAGGGAAAGGGAGTAATTTTAGTTTTACAATCTGGTTAAAAAAACAAAAAAACCAGCGAAAGATTCCTACTCCTTCCGTAGACCTTCGAAATTTAAATGTATTGATAGTAGACGATAACCAATCCGCTCTAAAAATCTTGAGGGAAGCGCTCGAGTCGTTTTCCTTTAAAGTAACTACCGTAAACTCCGGAATGCAGGCAATTCATTTTTTAAAAAACAACCTGATTTTTTTGCCTGTTCAACTTGTGCTGATGGATTGGAAGATGCCAGGTATGGATGGCATTGAAACTGCGCGTATTATTAAGAATGATCCTTTGTTGGCAAACATCAAAATTATCATGATGGGAACCAGCTACGGACACGAAAATTTATATCAGCAAACGGAGGAGCTGAATTTGTCAGGTATTGTGATGAAACCCGTGCGACATTCTGTTATTTATGATTCGATCATGCTTGCGATTGATGGGGGGAGCAAAGCTCCCTATAACAACCAGAGAGAAAGTTTTCACCAGGTTGATAAAATATTAGAAGGTCGAAAAATTCTACTTGCTGAAGACAATGAAATTAACCGACAAGTAGCTACTGAGTTACTGGAGGGTTTTGGAGTTTCCGTTGATATTGCCAACAATGGAATTGAAGCATTAGACTGCGTACGCTTATCCGGCTACCCTTCTAAATATGATTTGGTATTAATGGATCTTCAAATGCCGGTAATGGGTGGAATTAAAGCTACTACGGAAATCCGGAAATTGGCTGACTACAAAAACCTTCCCATTATCGCCATGACAGCCGACGCGATGTTAGGTGTCGAGGAAAGATGTTTGGAAGTGGGCATGATGGATTTCATCACCAAGCCGATCAATCCCAATCTTCTGTTGGAGACGATTCAAAAATGGATCGTTCCAGAAAAAAATTTCAACAAATCCAAACTTTCCTATTCAGAAAAGGAAACAGAGCCTACCCGCATAGAAATTCCTTTCCTTGAAAATATCGATACCGACAAGGGTTTATATCACCTGGGTGGTAATAGTAAACTCTATTATAATTTGTTGGTAAAATTTCTGGGTAGCCATGTAAATTTTATTGAAAAATTAAATCACCAACTCAAGGCGGGGGGCGAAGAGGAAGTGAAGAGATTGATTCATACCATGAAGGGTATTGCTGCTAATCTTGGAATGACAGGCCTGCATGCTTGTTGCGAAAAATTTGAAGAACATCGTAAGCTTTATGATAGTCGCAATATTCAAGAAGTACTGCTTCCATTGGAAGCCGAAATTACAAGGGTCCTACGGTCATTAAGAAATACCCTGATCATAGATTCAGAAAAATTTTTGGCAATGGAATTTAATGAGGTAGATACTATGATGGATCAGCTTGAAGGGATGGTAAGAAACCATGATCCGGAAGCAATCAATATTTTGAAGATTAATGGGCGGGTAAAGGGACACGAAAAGGAATTCCTGGAGCTTGAAAAGATCCTGGAGAGATATGAATTTGAAAAGGCTCTCGAATTTCTTTTGATTATCAGACCAAAAATAAAGTAAATCACTCAAGGAATGGATAAATTATTTGGTAGACCAATTTTATGAAATGAAAGGCAATGGATGAATTTCTATCTGATAAAACAATTCTTTTAGTTGATGACACTGCGGAGAATATTGATATTCTAAACGGATTACTTAACGGGTTTAAGAGAAAGGTGGCCACGAACGGGCAGACCGCACTGCAGGTGGCAGGTTCGGTACACCCACCAGATCTTATTTTGTTGGACATTGATATGCCCGGTATGAATGGTTTTGAAGTTTGCAGGCAGTTAAAAAATAATCCTGTAACTAAAAATATTCCTGTGATATTCCTGACTGCTAATACCGATAAGGAAACCACAGTTGAGGGATTTCGGGTTGGGGGGTGTGATTTTATGACGAAGCCTTTTTATCCGGATGAATTGATGGTAAGGGTAAAAACCCAACTCGAATTAACGGAATCCCGCCAGCGGCTTGAAACCATTGTCCAACAATTAGAATTAAGCTCCGCACTCCTTAAACAATCTGGTGAGGAGATGATCCGGCAAAAAAAAGCTATTGAAATTGAAAGCAGGAATGCCAGTAATCTTTTATTGAATGTACTGCCCGAATATGTAGCGAAAGAACTTCAGGAAAAGGGAAGCGTTACACCCAGACACTTCCCTATTGCCACGGTACTTTTTGCTGATCTGGTGAATTTTAGTCAATTAAGCAAAGGCCTCACTCCAAGCGAAATGGTTGATGAGCTAAACACATTGTTTGTTGGATTTGATGAAATTCTGGAAAGGAACAATATGGAAAAGATCAAAACGATTGGCGACGGTTATATGGCAGCTGGTGGACTACCCATTCAGAATGGCACAAATCCGGTGGATGCTGTAAAATCTGGGCTGGAGATGGTTGCCTTTGTCAACAAAATGAAACAAATAAATGAAAAGAGCGGAAAACCAATTTGGGAAGTTCGCATTGGCATTCATACCGGAGATTTGATTGCCGGGGTTGTCGGTAAAAGTAAATTTGTCTATGACATATGGGGCCTTTCAGTGAATACAGCAAGTCGGATGGAGTCTGCCGGAGAAGCCGGCAAGGTTAACATTTCCGGCATTACCTATCAGCTTGTAAAAGATAAATTTAATTGCGTCCGCAGGGGGAATATTGAAGTGAAAAATATGGGAAAAATGGATATGTATTTCGTTGAGGAAATAAACTAGCACCAAAAAATTCAATTCGTCCATATCATGAAAGTATTATCCGCCTTTTTGAGAATTATTTGTTTGATTTTGATATTGAATGAAGAAATGCTTCAAGCTATGAAAACCACAAAAAGCATATGCGAATTTTGTACTATTTCAATAATAGGCCCTCCATTGTGAGACGCGTTTTAAGCTTGATACTTCATAAACTAGGGGATGTTCAAAAAAATTATTGACATAAATAAAATACTGATGAACAAAGTATTAAAAATCTGCGCGCCTGTTTTTGTTTCATTTTTATTAATTAGTGATTTATCGAATGCCTATTCCCAGCAGACAGCTAAAGTCATGTCTCCGATTAATCTGGCAAAAAACATAAACACTGCGGTTGTGGGGCAACCACTGAGCTTCCGCATCAACACCCCCTACAAGGAATTAGGACCTATGCCGACCAAAGATGGCACGCGTTTGTACTTCAGTCGTCAGGGGTATCAGGCAAACACAGGAGGGCCAAGTGATGAGGATATCTGGTTCAGTGAATTCGATGACGCCACCCAATCCTGGGGAGAAGCCACTAACATGGGACTTCCTTTAAATAATGATGGGCCAAACTTCATCACAGGAGTAGGAAGAAATGGAGACACATTGTTGTTGGCAAATGAATACCGAAAAAACGGAAAGATGCGTGCCGGCGTTTCGGTTTCCATGCGCGTGGGCGATTTATGGTCTTTTCCTGTTTCTATCAATGTAATGTCAGATTACAATTTTGCCGGTAGAACAAGTTATGATCTTTCGCATGATCGAAAATCACTGGTTATTGCCCAACAAAAAGTTGACTCGCACGGAAAGCTGGACTTATATGTCGCTTTCCGCGACCCGGATAACCCCACTGCTTATGTGGGAACCGAAAGTATTAATCTGGGACCTGTTATCAATACCGGTGGAGATGAAACATCCCCCTGGCTGGCCTATGATGGAAGAACATTATATTTCTCCTCTAACGGCCATAATGGTTATGGCAAAATGGATATATTTATTACCCGCCGCATGGATCACACGTGGACTAAATGGTCTATCCCTGAAAATTTAGGCCCTGGCATCAATTCTAATTTCGATGATTTTTCTTTCAATTATAATCCGCGTAGTCGCTATGCCTATTATGTCAGGGGATTAACATCACAAAATACAGATATTCTGAAAATTGATATGACCAGCTTGTTTTTAGAAATGGATGGAAATCCCGCGGAAATCGGGCAAACGAAAACAATCAGTAATCTGTTTGAGGACAGTCAATCTGATTTTAACCCAAAGTCCTTGCAAGATCTGCAAGCTATCTTGGAATATCTGAAAAAGAATCCTTGGATGGTAATACAAGTAACCGCTCATTCCAACGAACATAAAAACAGAACGCAGAGTTTTACCCTATCAAATGAGAGGGCTAGAAAGGTGGTAGATTTTCTTGTAAAAAATGGGATTGATAGAAATAGATTAAGCTATAATGGACTAGGTCACGACATAGTAGTCAACGCAGGGATTTCATTAGACAATTCAGCAAGCCTGGCCTCGGCTGTTGAGTTTAAACTTATTAATCATGAACATCAATAGCTGTTTTTTACAGTTTTAGTAACCATGATACCAAAAGCCCCTGCCGAGAAGATTGATGCAGTTGCAAATGAACCGGAAACCTGGAAGTTAATTAGATCCCATCCTGTTTTTCATGGCGCTAGCGACGAAGATGTCAGAAACGCCTTGCCTTTCCTTACCGTTGTCTCTTGTTCAGCAGGGGAAACTTTAATAGAAGAAGGAGCGGAATTGTCAATGGATCTTTACCTGATTCTGCAGGGTAAGTTGGAGGTAATAAAGAAAACCGATAAAAATGGATCCACTGAACAAAACAACATCAAACAGTTGATCATTGCTCAGCTAAACGGTGGAGATGTTATTGGAGAGCTAAGCTTCAGCAGGGGACTTGCGCGTTCTGCCTCAATCAGGAGTTTGACAAAATCAATATTACTCAGCCTTAGTCCACAGAATTTGCGAAAGTTGGAAATGCAGGGTCCACGCATATCCACTCTGATGATGAAAAACATGGTTGGCTATGTCAGCGAGAGATTAAAACGAACGAGCGAAAATGAAGTAAGGGTATTGGTGGTCGAACTTCAAAATTCATTTCTAAAAGCCAAGGCAAATATTTTTTTTTCTTATGTGATCGGGCTCCTGTGTGTTTATAACCTGACCCTTCATATAACGACAAATTATGCAAATGACGCTAACAGCGTATCTTTTATAAGCGCCATCATGGCGGTTGTCTTTAGTGTTGCCTTGTATTTCATGACACTGCAAAGTAAACTGCCGCTAAAAAATTATGGATTAACAACAAAAAACTGGGGTCCAGCACTGAGGCAATCGCTCATGTGGAGCGTGCTCATCATTGTAGTTCTCGTATTTATCAAGTGGACCCTTATCAATAATGTTAATGCATACAGAAATTTACCATTGTTTGATTTTGATCTATCCAAGAAACATCTCGCTTTCAATTTTATATTGTATGGTTTGCATTGCCCCGTTCAGGAATTTATAGCGAGAGGGGTTTTGCAGGGAAGTTTACAGAGGTTTTTTTCGGGTAGGAATGTTACTATCAGGGCGATCATTGTGTCGAATGCTTTGTTTTCCGCAACTCATGTTCATGTCATGGGAGGATTGCTGGGTATTATCGTTTTTATACCTGGATTATTCTGGGGGTGGTTATACTCAAAACATGATAACCTTATAGGAGTGAGTGTTTCTCATTTACTAGTTGGTTGGACTGCTCTTTTTTTTCTGAATCTTGAAAGTCTTTTTTAATTTGGCTTTGGTTATCGATATGAATTTTGATAAGACTTGTTGTAAAGTATTTTTCCTATATGAGCACGCGTTACAAGCTTAATAAGGATACGATGCCCAGTTTTTTAATGGCGATTGTTATAAAAGTTGTGCTTATTCTTATTGCATTTTTAGTGCAATCGAATCTCTTGGATTATTTTGAAACCAGAAGTCCAGCCGATTATACTTTGATCGATTTCGCGCCAGAGATATGGCTTTCCTTGCTGGCATTTGTATTTGGTACTTTAATCATTGTCATCTCCATTGCATCTGAAAAAACACCCAAATTAATTGATCTTTTCGTTACCGAATATTGGAGCAGACTTTTTATCTGGCTCATTGCTCTCTCGAGCATGGAAAATATTTTTCTTCATCTTGTTCATGGGAGGAACACGATTTTTATTGACAACTTTATTTTTCTTAACAACTACATTTTGCTGCCTTCTTTTGTGATAGTGGCCATTCCATATATATTTTATATTCTGAAGTTTACAAAAAGTTCAAATGTCATTAAGAAGATTTATCATGAAAATATACGGGCCATCAGCCAGGCGGCTGAAAATTTACCGGAAGTTGAAGTAAATCGAAACCATTATCAGCTGTTGGAGACCATTAACCAGTTAAATGATCTTCTTCAGTACATTGAATTTAAAGGGCCTAAAGGCGATATCATTACCAGGCTAGGCAAATCATTGAGGTTTTACCTTGATCATAAAAAAAGGATTCCATCCTCGTATTTTAAAGTCAGCGATGCCATTAAAAATGATATTTCATTTCGAACCCTCGGTGAAAAATACTTGCAAATTGAAAACGAAAGAACGTTTTATGAGCATAAAATTCTTAGGGTATTGGGTACTTCTTACTTGCTTTTGATAAAAGAAAGTCATTATGATCTGGCATCCCTTTGCGGGAATGAGTTATATGCTTCTGCCAGAAATGCCGCCGATCTGGACGATCAGGAAGTTGTCAATACAATCATCATTCATTTTAACACCATCCTTCGGTTTGGTATTAATCACGGTATCAAAGCCCGCGAGATACGGAATGTTTACAATACTATTTTTCACTATAGCCAATTGATCCACTTTTTTATTAAAAAGAGGGAGGAGGAAAGAGTCGTGCAGTGCTGTCGTTATTTTGGCTTTTACGCGAATGAAGTGGGTAAGTTAAGCCTTTCTGAACCCTTGTTTTTATTTTTGATTGAAATATTTGCCATTGAGATGCAAAAAATATTGATGTCGCTAAATATTAATGGGTTATCACGGGAACACCAGGCTATTGTATTAAGAATGTTTAACGATCTCAGCTCTGAAAAACGGAAACGTTCTTTTGAAAGCCAATGGTTACTCGATAGTGGCTTGCGATTGATACAGATTGCGCTCTGTTTGTTTTACATGAATCAGAAAGAGGAGAAATTTTTAGAAATTACAGTGGGGGCCATTATCAAGGATTTTGGACATTTAAATGAAAAACAGATCATTCAAATCCTAATTCAGGATTTGACCGGATTAAAGATGAACGTGAGGATTTTTGGGAGGAAACCGATCAGGGAAATAGGAATATTTACTACTCACCACACAAAGTTTTTTTACCAATATTTAGTGAGTATGTATTTGAGAAAATAAAAGAGAATTTTGTTTCAGCTTAATGGCTGATGTCCTTAACCCTTGCACATCAAGGTGTAACGGTGGCCTTACCGGCCATAGCCCACCAGGCAGGTCAATCTACAGCCTAAGGAATATTTGAGCACCTGAATTATTGCCCAGCCTTTATTTATGCCTATCTTACTAGATGGCCCAAAAGAAAAATCTCCTGCTTGGAGGTAATGGTGGAATTAATTGGTCGGCAGAGCTTACTTTGGCAAACAAGCAAATTGCTATTCAAAACACGGAGAAAGATAAACGTGCCGCAGCAATGGTCATTGCAAACGCTGAGTTGAGTTTCCAGCAAAAAGAGAAGAGGGAGCGCGCAGCCGAATTGGTTGTCGCTAACAAAGAACTGAAATTCCAAAAAAAAGAAAAAGCAAAAAGGGCTGCGGAGTTGGTATTGGCTATTATCGAACTGGAATTCCAAAAAAGGGAGAAGGTCAAACGTGCCGCGGAATTAGTGGTGGTTAATAAGGAACTTGTTTATCAAACCGAAGAAAAAGGAAAACGCGCTACGGAATTGATCATCGCAAACGTTGAGTTGACGATTGAAATCGAAAATAAAGAAAAGAGGGCTGCGGAATTAATCATCGCCAATAAAGAACTTATCTATCAAAACGAAGAGAAAGAAAAACTCGCCGCCAGGCTGGTCATTGCGAATAATGAACTTGCTTTCCAGAATGAGGAGAAGGAAAAACGTGCCTCTGAATTAATGGTTGCCAACGGTGAACTAGCTTTTCAAAATAGAGAAAAGGAGGTACGTGCGTGGGAGTTAATGATTGCCAATAAAGAGCTTGCTTTTCAAAATGAAGAAAAAGAAAAGAGGGCAACAGAATTGCTCCTTGCTAACAGGGAACTTCTCTTTCAAAATACTGAAAAGGAAAAACGCGCGGCGGAATTAATTACTGCTAATACAGAACTTGCTTTTCAAAATGAAGAAAAGGGAAAACGGGCTACTGAGTTAGTTATTGTGAACGCGGAATTGGCTTTCCAAAACGTGGAAAAGGAAAAACGTGCTGCTGAACTGATCATTGCCAACAGAGAACTGGTTTTTCAAAATATTGAAAAGGAGAAGCGCGCGCTAGAATTGTTATTCGCAAACGATGAACTTATCAAAGCAGAAGAGCAATTCAGGCTGGTGGTTGAATCAGCTCCTAATGCCATGGTGCTTATTAATGCTGAAGGTGTTATAACGCTGATCAATACAGAAACAGAAAGACTTTTCGATTATCAGAGAAGAGAATTAGTTGGGAGCAAGCTGGAGATTCTGATTCCGGAACGCTTTCGAAATTACGACGCTGGTAATAGTGAGATGTTTTTCTGGAAGCCGCAAAGCGTCACATCCTGGGCTGGCCCGGATCGTTTGGCAGTGCGTAAAGACGGTACAGAAATAAGGGTCGAAATTCGGTTAAATCTGATTCAAATGAAAAAGGGCCAAATGATCCTGGCATCAATCGTTGATATCTCAGAAAAAATTCAGAAGGCCATTTTAAAAGAGCAAAATCTGGAATTGGCTCAAATTGTCTGTTTGGCCTCACATGATCTTCAGGAGCCGCTTCGCACCGTTTCTAATTATATGGCTGCATTTGAAGAGGCGTATGGAAACACTTTAGATGAAAATGCGGGTAAATATATTGGTTCCGTAAAAAGCGCTGTAAAGCGGATGGGTTTACTTATAAAATCTCTTTTAGACTTTTCTTATTTAGGCCATAACATAAAGCTTACCCTTGTTGATTGTAAGCAAGTAATTTGGGAAGTAATCGCAGATCTGGATGTCATGATTAAAACCTCCAACGCCACTGTTGGTGTGAATGAAATGCCTTCAATATATTTGTATGAGGTCCAGATCCGCCAGGTGTTTCAGAACCTTATCACAAATGCCATTAAATTCCATAAACCCGGGATTGCACCTGAGATCCAGATCTGCGCGCAGCAACTCAGCGATAAATGGAAATTCTCCATTATTGACAAGGGCATCGGAATTGACCCTTTGCATTTTGATAAAGTATTTGAAATTTTTCAACGGCTGCATTCCAAACAAGACTATGAGGGAACCGGGATAGGGCTTGCTAATTGCAAAAAGATTGTACAAATGCACCTTGGTGAAATCTGGGTAGAATCAACCGAAGGAGACGGCAGTACTTTTCATTTTACTGTTGCCAATTTAAAACCATGAATAAAGACTTGAAATATATTATGCTCATTGACGATGATGAGGATGATAATTATTTTCATGAGAAGGCAATTAAAAAGAATAACCCTGAGAATATTGTTATCATTAAGACTTCAGGAATTCTGGCTTTGGAATATTTGGAACCTGTTAATAATGCTGGACCCCGTCCCGATCTTATTTTTCTGGATATTAATATGCCACGCATGAATGGCTGGGAATTTCTTGATGCTTATAATCTGCTGGACAAGAAACAACAAAGTGAGGCCATTATTATTATGCTAGCTACCTCCCAGAATCTGCAGGGAAAAACCCAGTCCAAATCGTGGGGTTTTGCTTTTGATTACATTACAAAACCCCTTACTCCGGACATTATACAGGAAATTGTAAAAAAATATTTCCCGCACTACAATGGCTTTAAGCCCTTATCAATTTTTCCATAATCTAAGGTAACGTTATTGTCGGCTCCCGTAATTAAAGCAATTTGCATTTCTTTCATTGGATGGAGAATACTTTAGCAGTCAACCGCTTAGCGGTTAGAGGAAATTTTCAAATGTCTATTGTTCCGGTTGATCACCTTTAATAGGTATTCTTTAGGCTAATATCTTCGAAAGTCAGTTACGCTAAATTCTCAACGGTTTGTGATGATCGAATATATAATTGAATTATTCTGACGATGAATCGGGAAAAAATAATTGGAAAATTGAACGAAAATGACACGTTGCTAGTTAATTGAAAAAGGTTATGGACTTTTGGGAAATTTTTATAAAATCTTTTCAGGATTACGGAAGCTACATTTTCCACGCAATTACAAGACCCGCCTGGGATAATTACTTTTACTGGCTTATAGGTATATCCGTTTTCTTTTTTCTGTCGGAATGGTTTTTTCCGTGGCGAAAGAATCAACCTCGGATCAGGGTGGATTTCTGGATGGATGGTTTTTATATGTTTTTTAATTTTTTTATCTTCTCACTGATCGGCTTCTATGCTGTATCCAATGTGTTGGTTTATGGATTCAATAGTCTGCTGGAGAGTTTTGGAATAAAAAACCTGGCTGCCATTAAGATTAATTCATGGCCCGTTTGGGCGCAGCTCCTGACATTATTTATTATCAGGGATTTTATCCATTGGAATGTTCATAGGCTTTTGCATAGGGTACCATTTTTATGGGAGTTCCATAAAGTTCATCATTCCGTTAAACAAATGGGCTTTGCTGCCCATTTGCGTTATCATTGGATGGAAAATGTGGTTTATCGAACGCTCGAATATATTCCTTTGGGAATGATTGGATTTGGGATTGAGGAGTTTTTCCTGGTTCACATCGTTGCTTTAAGCATGGGTCATTTTAATCATTCAAATCTTAACATCAGACTGGGCGTGTTGAAATTTCTGTTCAATAATCCGCAGATGCACACCTGGCACCATGCCAAGCAATGGCCTGATAAATTTCATTATGGGGTAAATTTTGGCATCAGTTTAAGTGTATGGGATTTCTTATTTGGTACAGCCTATATAACAAAAGATCCTGACCAAATTGAATTAGGGTTTGATGGGGATGAAAAATTTCCTAAATCTTTTTGGAGCCAAATAAAGCATGGCTTCGGAACTAAGGGGATTTAATCCCTGTCGGGCCGACTTTACGGCCGATTTAAATCTACGCCAATTCGACCCAAATCCTTGCAGCTACCAGATGGCTTAACATGGTTTCTTTTTTCGCTTTATTCAATATGGTAAGCGAACCATCAAATAGTTCTTTTTTCCTTACCGTTATTGCCTCGCCGATTTGTAAACCCTTTGAATTCAGATGATCAAGAAATGATTTTTCATCATTACTAACTGCGGTGATTTTTACGGACATTCCTTCTTTAACATCAGTTAAAGGTATCCTGTTTTTGGAAGTGATTTTTCCGTTGATATCCGGAATGGGTTCTCCATGTGGGTCTGCTTGGGGAAATCCTAGTAACTCATCAATCCGGTTATAGAATCTTTCTGAATCAATGTGCTCAAGCTGTTCAGCTATATCGTGTACTTCCTCCCATCCAAGTCCCACAACCTGAACTAGAAATAGTTCTGCAAGCCGGTGCTTGCGGATAATTGAAAGCGCGTCTTTTTTACCTTTTTCAGTGAGCTTAATTTCCTGATAGGGAATATAAGCCACCAGTTTCTTTGTAGCCAATTTTTTAATCATACTATTCACCGTAGGAAGCTTCACATGAAGCTTTTTAGCAAGCTCTGAGACAGATACTTCACCTTTTTGGTGTGATAGACTATAGATTGACTTGATATAATTTTCCTCAGTTAACGACCCCATCCCTTCAAATTTTCTCAATTTAAGCAGGGCACATAAATTTATCAAATAAAAATGTTAGATGAATCTAAGTTACTTACTTGGAATATCGTATATTTAAGATATGAAAGCCTTATATGCTGCTTGTTTTATTGTAATGGCCGGAATGGGCATTACCAGTTGTGAAAATTTAGAGCCGGAAGCGCCAAACGATCATGACCTCCTGGATGGTCCGGTAGATGGTTTGAGTGAATCAGACAACATCCGTTTTTTTCGTGGTGATGTAGCGTTCAATGATGAAATATTTACGCCTGAGATTGGTTTAGGACCGCTTTTCGTTGCTAATGCCTGTGGAAGTTGTCATCCGGGTGATGGAAAAGGACACCCATTTACAACACTTACACGATTTGGTCAATCGGATGAAACGGGAAACCAATATAATCATCTTGGAGGCCCACAGCTTCAAAACCGGGCTATCCCGGGTTTTCAACCGGAGCAACTTCCTGCTGGTGTGGGATTTTCGAAACTAACACCCCCTGCGAATACGGGCCTGGGATTTATTGATGCAGTAAGTGATGAAGATATTTCTTCGTGGGCAGATCCTGACGATATCGATGGAGACGGTATCAGCGGAGTTCCAAATTGGGTATCAATGAAAGATTATCTTTTCGCGCGTCCGGAGACTATTGAATTTAACGGAAAGTATATTGGTCGGTTCGGAAAGAAAGGGGCAGCCTATGATCTGCATCAGCAAACAGCGCAAGCCTATAATGAAGATATCGGTATCACATCAACCTATGAAGCTTTTGATACGCACTCGGGGTTTGCAATTGATCCGGAAATTACGGACCAGACAATATTGGATGTTGTATTCTATCTTAAAACACTTAAGGCGCCAATTCCGCGGAATAGTAATCAAAATGACATTATTTCTGGCAAAGGTTTATTTAATGAAATAGGCTGTGTAAAATGCCATCGACCTGAAATGAAAACAGGCATTTCATCAATCGCTGCGATATCCAATAAAACATTTTATCCCTACACGGATCTTTTATTGCACGATATGGGCCCTGGACTTGACGATGGTTATACCGAGGGATCAGCTAAGACTTCAGAATGGAAAACACCTGCTTTATGGGGCTTAGGTCTTTCAAAATTTTCACAAGGTGGAGGCTACTTTTTGCTACATGATGGGCGTGCGAGAAGTATCGAAGATGCCATAATACTTCATGGCGGTGAAGCACAAAGCAGTAATGAAAAATATCAATCATCGACCGAAACCGAAAAGAGAAATCTTATACGTTTTCTTGAAAGTCTATAACACTATGGATAGAAGAGCCTTTACAAAATCTTGTATAATTTGCCTGGGAAGCGCCGTGATTCCTCCTGCTTTGTCAGGTTGTCAATCTACTTACTATACCAATGGCGCAATTGAGCCCAACGGAATTTCTGTGCTTAGAGCTGAATTCAACTTTATGAAAAAGGATAAATCTCTCATAAGACAATATATCATAGTTAGAAATGAATCTGTAGAATTTCCCATCTACCTGTATCGTTTTTCCGACGACGAATACACAGCTTTGCTCATGAAATGTACTCATCAGGGTAATGAGCTCCAGGCGTCTGGTGATCATTTGAATTGTCCCGCTCATGGAAGTGAATTCAATAACAAAGGAGTAGTGGCACAAGGCCCTGCTGAAAATAATCTTCGCTCATTCAAAGTTATTGCAGAAAATGATAAAATCTTTATTGATCTGAGGGCATGAAAAAAAATATTGCACTTCTTATTCTGTTTGTTCTGTCTGCATCTCAAGTATCGTTCTCTCAGATAGACACTACCCTTTTAAGAAGAATCCCAAAAGACACCAGCCTCATACAGCTTAACATGGATGCTGTATATAACCGGCCTTTTTTATCGATGGGTAAGTTACCGGTCGCCGTTGGCGGCTATGTTGAAGCAAACTGGCAACATCTGGGTACTGATGGCATTACCGAAGGCCATCAATTTCAAATGCGCAGATTGACCTTGTTTATTGCGTCCAGTGTTTCCAGAAGAATTAAATTTCTAACAGAGATTGAATTCGAAGATGGTACTAAAGAGATTAATATAGAGTTCGCTTCCATTGATATGGAATTTCATCCACTTTTCAATTTGCGTGGGGGCATCGTGATGAACCCCATTGGAGCATTCAATCAAAATCATGATGGTCCTAAATGGGAATTTGTAGACCGGCCGGTTTCGGCTACGCAATTGCTTCCAGCAACCTGGAGCAATGTTGGGTTTGGAATTTATGGAAAGTTGTACCGGAATAATTGGGTCTACGCGTACGAGGTTTATCTGACAAATGGCTTTGATGATCAGATAATCCGGAACCCGGAAAACAAAACATTTCTGCCGGCATCGAAAGCTAATCCGGATCGGTTTGAAGAGAGCTTTAACGGCGTTCCGCTATTAACTGCGAAAACTGCTTTGCGAAACAGGAACATTGGTGAATTAGGGGTGTCTTATATGGGCGGGGTGTATAATAAGTTTCAGGAGGATGGATTAGTGTTTGACCAGAAAAGAAGATTGCATGTTTTGGCTTTTGATTTTAATACCACGCTTCCAATTTCAAATACCTTTATCAATACTGAATGGGCCTGGGTGATGATAGATGTTCCGGACACTTACAGTCAGCAATATGGAGAAAAGCAGACAGGGGGCTTTTTGGATTTAGTGCAACCACTTTTTAAAGGCAACATCCTGGGCTTTGAAAGGTCAGTATTGAATGCTGCCTTTAGAGGCGAGTATGTGGATTGGAACGTGGGAACCTTCAATGAAACGGGAACCAATATCAGGGAAGATTTTGTCTCTGTCATGCCCGGTTTGAGTTGGCGTCCGTCCTCTCAAACAGTCATCCGACTCAATTACCGATATAGCTGGCAAACCGATATTCTGGGAAATCGGGCGTCACGGACAGCCGGTTTTCAATTCGGTGTTTCTTCCTATTTCTAACTTTAGTGTATTTTTAGAATCTATTCCAACGAATTAACCTTATATTTAAAGCGTGAAAATATTTTGTTTGATGTTCGCTCTGCTTATTAGTTTTCTGGCATGTTATCCTTGCTCAGATGAAGAGACTTGTACAGACGAGAAAAATGATGGTACTGAAGTGAGTATTTCAGATCATGCGCATTCTTCAGACGAAGCTGACCTTTGCTCTCCCCTCTGTATTTGCAGTTGCTGCAGCAGCCAGGTCAATCAGCCTGCCTTTTTTTCCTTTCAGATGTATACTGCTCAGTATGCTGCAATAAATTCGGTGTACGTAAATTGCTTTGTTAAGAATGTTTATAAAAGTATCTGGCAGCCCCCCAAGTTCGTATAGCCTACACGTTATTCTTCTTTAACTTTTTTTCGTTCACCTGCCGGTGACGGCAAACGTTGCTGCCTGGCAGATTTATATTTATCAATCCTGGTATGCTGGATAAGATCATATTGTATTCGATTAAAAATAAACTGGTCATTGGCTTATTCACTGTTGGCCTGATCGCCTGGGGAAGCTACTCCCTCATGCAGCTGCCAATTGACGCGGTGCCGGATATTACGAACAATCAGGTATTGGTCATTACTGTGGCACCTTCCCAGTCAGCACTTGATATTGAGCGTCAGGTAACATTCCCCGTAGAGCAAACAATGGCTACGATTCCTGGTATTGAAGAAGTAAGGAGCTTCTCAAGGTTTGGGCTTTCTGTGGTTACCATTGTCTTTGGCGACAAAGTCGATGTCTATTGGGCAAGGCAACAAGTGAACGAGCGGTTGGCCATTGCGACACAGCAAATCCCGCAAGGTGTTGGCACCCCTGAAATGGCCCCGGTAACAACTGGTTTAGGTGAAATTTATCAGTACATCCTCAGACCGGACAAAGGCTATGAAGATAAGTACAGTCCAATGGACCTGAGGTCCATGCAGGATTGGATCGTAAGGAGGCAATTGCTTGGAATCCCTGGCGTTGCTGATGTCGCAAGCTTTGGTGGCTTATTGAAACAATATGAAATTACGATTAGCCCGGATAAGCTACGGAGTTATAACCTTGGCATTTCGGATGTTTTTGCAGCCCTTGAAAAGAATAATGAAAATACCGGGGGAGCCTACATTGACAAGAAACCCAATGCCTATTTCATCCGAAGTGAAGGACTCATTAATTCATTGGAGGATATTGGCAAGATTGTAGTGTCTAATACCAAAGGTGGAACACCTATCCTAATCCGGAATATAGCAAACGTTCATTTCGGACATGCTACCCGTTATGGTGCCATGACCTATAATAATGAGGGGGAGGTTGTTGGTGCCATTGCCCTTATGCTGAAGGGAGAAAATTCCAGTGCAGTTGTAGAGCGTGTAAAAGAACGTATGCAACAAATACAAAAGACGTTGCCGGAAGGAGTCGTCATTGATGCTTTTCTTGACCGAAGCCAACTCGTAGACAGGGCAATTGGCACGGTAGAGAAAAACCTGATAGAGGGTGCGTTGATCGTCATCGCTATTCTGGTTTTGTTTCTTGGAAACCTGCGCGCCGGTTTAATAGTGGCCTCCGTCATCCCGCTAGCCATGCTGTTTGCCGTTTCTTTGATGCACGTTTTCGGTGTATCCGGAAACCTGATGAGCCTTGGTGCGATTGACTTTGGATTGATTGTGGATGGGGCAGTAATTATAGTGGAGGCAACCATGCATCATCTCGGATTAAGGAGGTCATCGCAGCGACTAACCCAGGGCGAAATGGATCTGGAGGTATATCAATCTGCTTCACGGATCCGAACGTCTGCGGCATTTGGAGAAATTATTATCCTTATCGTTTATCTTCCCATTCTGGCGTTAGTAGGCGTAGAGGGTAAAATGTTCAAACCTATGGAGCAAACGGTAAGTTTTGCCATCCTGGGAGCATTTATCTTATCACTTACGTACATCCCAATGATGTCGGCCCTGTTCCTGAGCAAAATCACTGCGCATAAAAGAAATTTTTCTGACAAGATGATGGATTTCTTTCATCGTACTTTTAACCCGATGGTCCATGGAGCACTCAGACACAAATTGGTCGTGATAGTGGCTTCATTGGTTTTGCTTGCCATAAGCCTCATACTTTTCATTCGAATGGGAGGAGAATTTTTGCCAACCTTAGAGGAAGGAGATTTTGCCGTGGAAACCAGGGTGCTTACGGGAAGTAGTTTATCCTACACGATTGAAGCTGCTCAAAAAGGGTCGGAAGTTTTATTGAAAAACTTTCCTGACGAAGTGAAAGAAGTTGTCGCAAAAATCGGATCTGCTGAAATTCCCACCGATCCAATGCCCATCGAAGCTTGTGACCTGATGGTGATTTTGAAAGATAAGGAGGAATGGAAAAAAGCCGACAACAGAGAATCACTAGCCGAACGGATGGCAGAAGCCCTTGAAGTTGTTCCTGGTGTTACTTTTGGTTTTCAGCAGCCAATTCAGATGCGTTTCAATGAATTAATGAGTGGCGTCAGACAGGATGTAGCGGTTAAAATTTTTGGTGAAGATCTCGATATTTTAACAGGGCTTTCTCAAGAAATCGGAGGGATCGTCCGGAGTGTTAAGGGTGCCCGTGATCTTTACGTGGAAGAAGTCTCTGGACTTCCGCAAATTGTGGTCAGGATCAACAGGGATGAGGTTGCCAAGTATGGCTTAAACATTCAGGAGATTAATCAAACCATCAATTCAGGATTTGCCGGGCAATCAGCTGGAGTGGTTTTCGAAGGAGAAAGAAGGTATGATTTAACCGTGCGTTTGAGTTCTGAAAACAGATTAAATATAGAAGATGTCAGGGACCTGTTCATTACTACACCGAATGGACAACAGATACCGCTCAAGCAACTTGCCGATATTGATTTTATTATAGGGCCCAACCAGATTCAACGGGAAGATGCAAAGCGCAGAATAATTGTAGGCTTCAACGTCCGCGGAAGAGATGTAGCCAGCATTGTCGATGAGATAAAAGAAAAGATTGAAGCCCAGGTCAATTTTCCTTCAGGGTATTTTGTGACCTATGGTGGACAGTTTGAAAACCTTGAAAAAGCTCAGGCAAGGTTGGCTATCGCTGTTCCTGTGGCATTGTTGTTAATATTTCTTTTGCTCTTTTTCACTTTTAATTCTATTAAACAATCTCTTTTAATTCTTACCGCGATTCCGATGGCCGCGATAGGTGGCGTATTTGCATTGTTGTTGCGCGGGATGCCATTTAGTATCTCTGCTGGAGTTGGCTTCATTGCTCTGTTTGGCGTAGCGGTGTTAAATGGGATTGTGTTAATTGCAGAATTTAACCGATTAAAGAATGAAGGCTTTACTGATCTCAATGAAATTATTCTCAAAGGAACTCAGATCAGACTCAGACCTGTTTTGATGACTGCAGCGGTTGCCTCATTGGGATTCTTACCCATGGCTTTGGCCACGAGCGCTGGAGCGGAGGTTCAAAAACCTTTGGCAACAGTGGTGATTGGTGGTTTGATCAGTTCAACGATGCTAACCTTAATCGTGCTTCCCTGTTTGTATATCTATTTTGAGAGGATAGGACCTAAAAAATCTAAAAACGCAACATCATGAAATTTTTAATACTAGGAATACTGGCAATGGCCGCCTATAATGGTATTTCTCAAGGCCATGCTTCTGTTGAACAGGCTATTGCGCAGGCACTGGAAAATAACGCAAGCATGAAGGCCTCTAATTTTGAATTGGAATCTCAGAAGCAATTGCGAAAAACTTCCTTTAATCTGCCCAAAACCGAGATCACACTTCTGTACGGACAATATAACAGCTACATAAAGAATGACAACAACGTTACCATCTCGCAGGCTATTCCATTTTCAGCATTGGGTAGTCAGGGATCTCTTAACAGGGCTTTGGTAACTTCAAGTGAAATAAAAAAGAGGGTTGATAAAAATGAGATTGTTCATCAGGTCAAACAACTCTATCATCAGCTGGCATTTACAAATTCCCGTTATCAGTTGCTACTGCGGCAGGATAGTATTTATGAAGGTTTTTTGAAATCTGCATCACTAAGATATCAGACAGGGGAAACTAATTTGTTGGAGCAAACAACCGCAGAGGGCCAGTGGAATGAATCCAAAAACCAGCTTCGACAAATGGAGACCGAGATCTCAAGATTAAAAATGCGACTGAGGACAATTACCAATTCCCAATCATTTCCTGAAATTGAATTGACCGTCCTTTCCCTGGAGGAAGAATTAGATACCCTGGGGTACAAAACGAATCCATCACTGGCATTTATTCGTCAGCAAATTGAAGTTTCCTATAGAGAGATGAAATTACAGGCAGCCAGATTTGCACCCGATCTGTTGATCGGATTTTTTTCGCAGACCCTTATTGGTGGACCTGTCAGTGAAACTGGTAATGCTGCGACCAGCAATGACCGGTTTACAGGATTTCAGGTCGGTATTGCGCTGCCGTTGTGGTTTGCCCCACATCAGGCGAGGGTTAAATCAGCGGATTTTAAAAGAAAGGCGGATGAAAGTAGATTTGAATATTATCAAACCTCATTGCAGGGACAGCTGCAACAAGCAATTCGGGAATTGAGTACATATAAAATCAGCCTGGAATATTATACAACTTCCGGCATACCCAATGCTGGTCGTATACTGAAGCAATCTCAGGTTGCCTTTAGGGAAGGAGAAATTGGTTATACGGAATATCTTTCAGGCCTAAGGAATGCAATGAGTATACAGGAAGGTTATCTAAAAACACTAAATGACTATAACCAGAGTATCCTATATATTGAATATTTGAACGGCAACCATTTATAATATGAACCCCACTAAAGCATTATATATTATTTTATTTTTCGCTACGATCTTTGTTTTTTTTTCATGCGGTAACAGATTGGAAAATCCTGAGGCGATCCCAGCGGATCCAGATGAGCTTCACGAAGATGCAAACACGGTGGAATTTTCTTCTGCACAAACCACAAATGCGGGAATTGAACTCGGTATCATTGAACAAAAACAAATCAGTGGAACAATAAAAGTTAATGGTACTCTTGACGTGCCACCCCAACAACTTGTATCGATATCAGTACCTCTTGGTGGCTTCCTGAAAAATACATCCTTGCTTGAGGGAACGAAGGTCCGGAAAGGGCAAATAATTGCAACAATAGAAAATCTGGATTTCATTCAGATTCAGCAGGATTATCTGGAGGCCAGAAGTCAACTTGAACAGGCTCAGGCGGACTACGATCGCCAACAGTTGCTTGCAAGAGAAAATGTGAACTCACAAAAAACATTACAACAGTCTAAAACCAATTTCTCTACCTGGCAAGCAAGAGCCAGTGGGCTCCGCGAAAAGTTAAGGGTGATTAATGTGAATGTGGGTATGGTTGAGAATGGTAATCTTAAAAGTTCCATTAACCTTTACGCACCCATCGATGGATATGTGACCGAGGTGAATGGTAACATCGGTAAATTCATGAATCCTTCCGATGTTCTGTTTGAGATTGTTGACACGGAACATTTACATGCTGAATTAATTGTATTTGAGAAAGATGTACCAAAACTGAAAATTGGTCAAAAGGTAAGATTTACCTTAGCCAATGAAACGAAAGAACGGACCGCTATTGTTTATCTCATTGGGCGCGCCATAAGTAGTGATCGGACGATTCAGATCCATTGCCATATTGATAAGGAAGATAAAGATCTTTTGCCTGGGATGTATTTGAGTGCACTGGTAGAAACAGGTGGTGCACTAGTGCCTGCTTTGCCGAATGAGGCAATCATTGACTATCAAGGTATGAAATTCATTTTTGTTGCGCATAAGGAAAAGGCCGAAACATACAAGCCTCAGGAAAATGACACCCCATCTGACAAACAAAGCGTGACTGAAGAAACCCAGCATTTTACGATGCTTGAAGTACAGACCTCTCATAGTGAATTTGGGTTTACGGAAATCGTCGTCCCAGACAGTTTGTTCCAATATCAAGTTGTAATTAAGGGGGCTTATTCAATTTTGTCTAAAATGAAGAACAGTGAAGAAGGCGGGTATGGATATTAGAAAAACTAAAAAACAAATGAAATTGGATTAATTGACTAGTAATGACAATTTCAATTTCCCTGGTTTAATCGTACACCATAACATGTTTACACTAATAGCGGGCAGTCTGATTTTAAGTGTCTTGCATGCACTGATACCCAACCACTGGTTGCCGGTTCTCGCGATTAGCCGGAAAGAGAATTGGACAATTAGTCAGACTACTTCAGTGACTTTTATTTCTGGCTTGTCCCACGCGTTGAGTACGGTATTGATCGGAATCGTCATAGGTGTACTGGGTGTTACGCTGGCAAAAAATATAGAGAGCTTTACACATTTGGTAGCGCCAATAATTCTCATTGGTCTTGGATTTTTCTATATCTATCAACACCATCGGCATAAGCATTTTCATTTGCACCCACAGACTAAGCCCTTATCCAGGCACAAGGTTATTATGGGACTGGTAGTGGCTATGTTTTTTTCACCATGTTTTGAGATCGAGGCGTACTTTCTCATGGCCGGGGCACATGGATGGGAGCAAGTAGCTTTACTTGCCATGATTTACACCGTAGTAACAGTCACAGGAATGGTAGTATGGATCAGAATTGCTTATAGGGGATTATTTAAATTGAACTGGCATTCTCTGGAGCACAATGCTGGAATAATTACCGGGCTGACCTTAATTTTGACAGGTATTGGTTCATTTTTTATCCATTAATATTTCACCTAATGAAAGCAGAAATTCAGGATGAAAATAAAATGCAGCGTCCAAATGCTAATGACAGTGTGGAACAAATTGCAGAGCACGCTCAAAATACCGGGCATACCGATCACCATGACCATGAGAATGAAAATTTGAAATGGATTAATAATGAATGGCTTGGCGCGATGACCAGTTTGATTTTGCTGGCCTCTGGGCTTATCATGGATTTCTTTATTAGACCGCAATGGTTTTTAGAAACAACCCGTTTGATTTGGTATTCCGTTGCTTATCTGCCTGTTGGTTTGCCTATCTTATTGAAGGGGATCAGGCTGGCCATTCGGGGGGAAATCTTTACAGAATTTCTTTTAATGAGTATTGCCACAATCGGGGCATTTTATATCGGGGAATATCCAGAGGGTGTTGCAGTAATGTTATTTTATGCTATAGGCGAATTATTTCAGGGGGCAGCAGTGAATAAGGCAAAAAGAAGTATAAAGGCGTTGCTGGACGTTCGGCCTGAGAGTGCATCGGTGCTAAGAAATGGTCAGTATATTTCTGTAGACCCAACGGTGGTTACAGTAGAGGAACAAATTCAGATAAAAGCAGGTGAACGGGTTCCTTTAGATGGTGTGATGTTGAGCGATGGTAGTTCATTCAATACAGCAGCCTTAACAGGTGAAAGCAAGCCTTCAACCATTGACAAAGGAGAAACTGTATTGGCCGGAATGATCAATGAGGATAAAGTTGTAGAATTGAAGGTAACGAAGCTTTTTAATGACAGCACCCTTGCCAGAATACTGACACTGGTGCAAAATGCTCAGGGCCGAAAAGCCAAAACTGAGTTGTTTATAAGAAAATTTGCAAGAGTGTATACCCCGATCGTTGTATTTCTCGCCATTGGAGTGACCCTAATTCCTTATTTTTTTGTCGAAGATTATAACTTTAATCAATGGCTTTACAGGGCGTTAATATTTCTCGTCATATCCTGTCCCTGCGCTTTGGTGGTGGCCATTCCATTGGGATACTTTGGCGGAATTGGTGCGGGCTCAAGAAATGGAATTCTTTTTAAGGGGTCGAGCTTTCTTGATCGAATGACGCGGGTTGATACCGTGGTGATGGATAAGACCGGGACCTTGACCAAAGGTGTATTCAAGGTAAAACAAGTAATTAGTAGGGGAGCGGATGAAAAAATGTGGCTTCCCTTAGTGGCCGCCTTAGAATCGCAATCAACCCATCCTGTCGCCAAGGCCATTGTTGAGTATGTTAGGAGCGCTGAAAAATTGAGGGTTGAAAACACAGAAGAAATAAAGGGCCATGGATTGAAAGGAACCGTGGATGGTAAAGAAGTTCTTGCTGGAAATGTTAAGTTGTTAAATAAATTTAATATTCCGGTGGATGATTCCCTTCTGGAAATTACTGACACCATCGTGCTCGTCGCGGTCGATGGGCAGCTGGCAGGACACATTACAATCGCCGATGAAATAAAGGATGATGCCAGACAAGCCATCCAGCTGATGCATTCCCTTGGAATAAAAACCGTTATGCTGAGCGGGGATAAGCAAGCTGTGGTAGATAAAGTAGCCAGGGCATTACACATCGATCTGGCTTTCGGAGATCTGCTTCCTGAAAACAAAGTTGAAAAGGTCGAGGAAATAAAAAAGGGAAAGAAGGAAGGAGTTGTTTTTGTAGGAGATGGCATTAATGATGCACCTGTTCTAGCAGTCAGCGATGTGGGGATTGCGATGGGTGGGTTAGGAAGTGACGCCGCTATTGAGACGGCGGATGTTGTTATTCAAACCGATCAGCCTTCTAAGATAGTTATGGCTATTAAAATTGGAAAGGCAACCAATCAGATTGTATGGCAAAACATAGGATTTGCATTTGCTGTGAAAATTATTGTGATGGCGCTCGGTGCATGGGGTGTTGCCTCCATGTGGGAGGCGGTATTTGCTGATGTTGGAGTAGCCCTCCTGGCTATTCTTAATGCCGTAAGAATTCAAAGGATGAAGTTTTGAGCAGGTTCTGTCAAACTGATATCTTGTTTAGATATCTTAATCGACCCTATTTTCACCGGCGGCGATAACAGAAAACGTAATATTTATGCGTGTATTCAATAAAACTATTGAATAGTTGAATAGATTTTCTTAATTTCGTTTTAAGGTGTAACAGTGGGTGATGAATAAAAAAGATTTCAAGAATAAAGTGTACAGTGAATTGTCTAAGATAACCAAAGCTTTATCGAATCCTCACCGGCTTGAAATAATTGAATTATTGGCTCAGGGTGATTATTCTGTTGAGCAGATTGCCCTTCAAACCAGTCTTTCCGTAGCCAATACCTCCCAGCATTTGCAGGTTTTGAAAAACGCACAGCTTGTAGATGTTACCAGGATAGGAAATTTTATGCATTACAGATTACCTCACACGAATGTATTTAAAGCCTGGAAATCAATCCGGGAATTGGGCATTGAAAGGATCGCAGCAATCGATAAACTGGTAAATGATTTCAGACAACCAAAATATAAAATTGAATCAGTATCGATTGATGAGTTTCGGAGGCGAATAGCATCCGGGAGGGTAACCATTCTGGACGTGCGTCCGGAAACAGAGTTTAACGCTGGTCACATTCCCAATTCTATTTCAATTCCATTTGATCAATTGCAGGATAGGCTACGTGAACTGCCAAAAAGAAATGAAATCATTGCCTATTGTCGCGGGCCATTTTGTGTGTTTGCAGATGAAGCAGTTGCCATGCTAATCCAGGCTGGGTATAAAGCCATCCGGTTACAGGAGGGTTTTCCGGATTGGGCTGTTGTCGGATTACCAGTTAAAGTCAATCATAAAAATAATTATGGAAGAAATTAAAACCATGGGGATTGATCAACTACAGGAAAAGCTTCGTAAAAAGGAACCTGTATTTATTCTGGATGTCAGACCCGCGGATCAGAGAAAAGAGTGGCAAATCGTTGAGAGTACACATGTTGATGCCTACAAGGGCTTAAACAATGGTGACAACAGTATTTTGGATGAAGTGGATATACCTAAAAATACAACGGTTGTAACCGTCTGTGCAGCAGGCCGCACTAGTCTGATCGCCGCTGAGGCCCTCAGAGGAAAAGGAATTCCGGCGTACTCCCTTGAAGGAGGAATGAAGGCCTGGAACTATGCATGGAATACGGCGGAAGTGAACTTAAGCGCTGACCTGAAAGTAATCCAGGTAAGAAGAGCCGCTAAAGGGTGTCTATCCTATATCGCAGGATCAGCCAATGAAGCAATTGTTATTGACTCCTCTCTTCATCCAGATATCTACTTGAAGCTTGCCAGGGATAACGGTTGGACTATCCGTTATGTGATGGATACCCATATCCATGCAGATTTCGTTTCACGAACAAAAGAACTGGCAGAAGCAAGCGGCGCCGTTCACATCATGATTGATAGGGCAAAAGTAGATTTTGATTTTACGCCTGTCTCGGAGGGTGATCGCTTGAAATTCGGAAGCAACTTATTAGAAGTGCTCTATACACCGGGGCATACCTGGGAAAGCACTACTTTCAGAATTGCAGATCGGCTAATTTTTACGGGAGACACGCTTTTTATCGATGGTGTAGGGCGCCCTGACCTGAAAGCTGAACACGACGAGGCAGCAAGAAAAGCCAGAAGCCTTTATCATTCATTAATAACTTTACTCTCTTTTTCTCCCTCCACACTTGTTCTTCCGGCACATACCACTCAATCCGTTTCGTTTGATAGCAAGTTGATTGGTGAATCGATTGCCAAGGTTAAGGCAACAATTACTTTATCCGGGTTCAGTGAAACTCAGTTCGTGAATCATGTCTTATCAATAATTCCGACTACCCCACCCAATTACCTTACCATAGCGAGTTTGAATAAAAGTGGTACTTATGAGGGGCATCAATTGCAGGACCTGGAAGCCGGAGGAAATCATTGCGCCATAGCGTAAACTGTTCTTTATGTCTCAACATTTATTAAAAGAAAAACAATATGATGAGATATCAGTTTTCCTTCCTGAGAATTTACTTCGAGAAGCCCGAAGGCAGAAAAATCTGAATGAATGCCGGGTACCCAGTATTTGCGTACTAGACCCGGATGGTGATATAGTGCGTTATTTAAAAGAGCACTCAGCGAGCCTGAATATTTGTTGGGCCTGTTACCACAGTGACCTTTTCAACGCCACCTATAAGGATCTTAAGTTTGGAATTATCGGGTGCGCGGTTGGTGCACCGTATGCAGTGTTAGTCGCCGAGCAATTATTTGTATCGGGGTGTGAATTATTGATCAGCGTGACATCAGCGGGTAAAATAAATGATGGCATCCAATCTGACTACCTGCTCATTAAAGACACCTTAAGGGATGAAGGAACGAGTTCTCATTATCTTCCGGAAGGTGAAGCCTGTACCATTAATCCAACACTTTTCGAAAAGTTATCCGCGGTGGTTTCTCATAAAGATTTAACTATTCAATCAGGTAGGAGTTGGACAACCGATGCTCCCTATCGGGAAACGCGGTCGTCAATTGCGCAAGCAAAGACTTTGGGTGCAGATTGTGTTGAGATGGAAGCTTCGGCCTTATATGCTCTCGGCAAAGTGAAATCCAAACCTGTTGTTTGTTTTGCTCACCTCACGAATTCTATGGCCCAGCAAAATGGTGACTTTGAAAAAGGTGCAGAAAATGGAAGCATAAAATCTCTTGAATTAATCTATCAAACCGTTAAATGTATCCAGTTATAAAAGATGAAAATATAAAGCTGGGTCTAAGAGAGAACTGGCAGCAATTCACCTTGCTTGTCATTATTAATGCTTTCGTTGGTGGAATGATTGGACTGGAGCGAACCATCATTCCAAGAATTGCGGAAGCTGATTTTGCACTATCAGCAAAAACGGCCATACTTTCCTTTATTGTGGTTTTTGGCGTCACGAAAGCCATTACCAATTATTACACTGGGGTATTGGCAAATCGCTTCGGAAGAAAAAACTTGTTAATTATGGGATGGTTCTTTGCCCTCCCGGTTCCCATCATGCTCATTTATGCAACGAGCTGGAATTCGATACTAGCTGCCAATGTATTGTTGGGCATAAACCAGGGACTCACCTGGTCCAGCACGGTAGTCATGAAGATTGATTTGGTAGGAGAGAAGGATCGTGGATTTGCCATGGGGCTAAATGAGTTTGCAGGCTACGTGGCACTGGCTGTAGTAGCTTTTCTTACGGGTTGGATGGCGAGCGAATATGGTTTAAGGCCTTTTCCATTTTATATTGGCATAGGCATGTCAATAATAGGTTTAGTATTAAGTTGGGTATTTGTGAAGGACACCCGTAAACATGTCATGCTGGAGGGGTCAACCAGTAACATTCGTAAACTTCAGAATGTATTTTGGGATACAACGTGGACGCATAAAAGTCTGGGCTCGGTCACACAGGCAGGTTTTGTAAATAATCTGAACGATGGAATGGTGTGGGGATTGTTTCCTATACTTCTGTTAGCAAAGGGATTTGATCTACGTGAGGCTGGAATTATCGTGGCGGTATATCCGGCAGTGTGGGGAATTGGTCAATTGTTTACTGGCAGGATGGCCGACAAATATTGTAAGAAGACCTTATTGTTTTGGGGAATGTTTTTGCAGGGAATTGCTTTACTTGCCATGATCTGGGCAAACTCATTTTTAATTTTTTTCATTTTGTCTTCGCTTCTTGGATTAGGAACCGCCATTGTGTACCCAACATTTCTGGCGGCTGTTTCAGCATATACGCATCCTGATCAGCGACCCAGGAGTATCGGCATCTTCCGGTTGTGGCGTGACCTTGGATATGCTTTTGGAGCCATTCTTACGGGAGTAATCGCAGACCGTTTTGGCCTGGTGGCTCCCGTTCTAGCCATAGGGTTGTTAACGATATTTTCCTCCATGATCATTCAATATAGAATGAGCTGTCAAGAAAATGGCATAGCAAAGGGCTTGGTTAATAATGATCTTGGCTTTAGTTCTACTTTGCTAAAGTAAAAATTGTCACTTTATAATACCAAAGGGATTTAATTTGAATAATCACCCATGCAAATGCGGGGGGGAGATGGCATGCATTATAAAACCCCAATTGGGTTTAAACAACATTTACCAGGATCACCAAATCTTTAAAATTCGGTCGCAGTTTTTGTCTCTAAACAACAATTTGATACAGTATCGATTGTAGGTGCTCATCAGAGTTTTTCTTTTTAACCCCTTGCGGGGCTGGTTGTGCTTCCTTGTTTGACCCCAGGTTTGCACCTGGGGCTATTCAAATTAATCCCGTCGGGATTTTTAGTTGACATCTAACATCAAAAAAAAAGTAACTAATATGAAAGGCCAATATCTTGCTGACAGTAAACAAATTAAATTAAACAGCATTAGCCTTTTTTTATTGCTTTCACAGAGCAAATCTTTCTCAACTTTCCAAGATCCTGTTAATTCAGAAACGCTGAGGCTTTCATAATATTTCCAATACTTTATTATTAGTAATAAACTTGAAAATCGGCTTGAATATTGTGAACATTCAGGACTGATGTGATACCTGACTCAGAGACTCATAACGTAGAGCTCGTTTTCTCGGAGAGATATGAGATTGCGGGCGTTCTTGTTCATTCAAGCAGTGATTTTTCCAGCGTACGCCTGAATTTCGTCCACCGTTTGTTTTGCGCTTCTTCCAACACCAATTAAAGTTGCCGAAGCGAAGCCCGTCCAGTTGCCATACCCAACCAGCCAAAGCCCTTCGATATTTTTAGATCTCGTTCCCACCGTATCCACCTTGCCTTTTGTGTTTATTACATTTAAACCTGAAAGGTATTTCAGCGCGGACTTAAATCCTGTGCAGAATATTATTGCATCGATCTTTTCATGGTGCCCATCTGACCATATAACTGAAGTGGCTGTGAAATGATCGAATGGTCTGAGGCTATTTAACGCTTTTCTATCCCTGGCTTCTTTGACGGTGTCCACCATTACGATATCGCCCAATGATGGTGGCTTGAATTCTTGACCTGATTTCTGGGCTTCATACATTTGGGTTGCTGCATCAAACAAGTATCTCCCATCAATATGATCAGGCAAAAAGCGAGGTTCTTTCAGAGTAACCCATATAGTTTCAGCTACCTTTGACACGTCGGCAAGTATTTGCGCACCCGAATTCCCTTCTCCAACAATTGCAATGCGTTGGCCTTTAAACTGTTCAGGTGATTGATATTCGCTTGAATGAACTATTGTGCCTTGAAATACATCATGGCCTTTTATTGTTGGGATGTACGGATTGCTAAAATTTCCAGTCGCACTGACTACGGCATTCGATTGATACGTTTCTTTTAATGCCTTGACATCAAAAAATTTTCCGTTTTTGCGAACGTCGACTACATGTTCCTGCCTTTTGATTAGCAGGTTGTATTTTACCTCGTATTGCTTCAGATAATCAATTGCTTCTTCACGCGTAGGATAATAATCGCTGCCACCGGCCATGATCATTCCAGGCAAGGAACTCCATTGGGCAGGCGAGAACAGACGAAGCGATTTCCATGTGTGCCGCCAGGCTCCGCCTCCTTCATTCTGATCATCCAAAATAATATAGGAGAGCCCCGTTCGCCTCAGGTAATATCCTATGGCCATTCCACTTTGACCGCCACCGATTACTATAACATCAAACTTTTTCAACAAACTGTGTTTTGGGTCTTGAAGTATATAACTTCTTTCTGAACCAGAAAGCAAGGTTGACAAGCAAGATTAGCGCAGGTACTTCAATAAGAGGACCTACCACCCCGGCAAAAGCCTGGCCTGAATTGATCCCATATACACCAATAGCCACAGCAATTGCCAGTTCGAAGTTATTACCAGTTGCGGTAAATGAAACGGAGGTATTTTCTTCATAATTCGCGCCCAGCTTCTTAGATAGGATGAAACTAATAACAAATATGATCACAAAATAGATTACTAAAGGGATTGCAATTCTCACCACGTCCAGCGGAATTTCCAGGATCATTTGACCTTTAAAGCTAAACATGATGGCGACGGTAAATAGGAGGGCGATCAGAGTAATGGGACTGATTTTGGGGATTACGTTTTTAACGTACCAGTCTTCGCCTTTTATTTTCTTAAAAAAGTATCTCGTCAGGAATCCCGCAATAAATGGAACGCCCAGATACAAGAAGACACTTTCAGCTACATCTCGCATACTGACATCAATAACGGAACCTTCAATTCCAAAATAGGGGGGCAATACGGTGATAAACAACCAGGCAAAAACACTGTAAAATAATACCTGGAATATGCTGTTCAAAGCTACCAGACCAGCTGCGTATTCTTTATCACCTTTAGCAAGATCATTCCACACTAACACCATGGCGATGCATCGGGCAATTCCGATCAGGATCAGGCCGATCATGTATTCAGGTTTATCATGTAAAAAGATCAGTGCAAGAGCGAACATTAAAATTGGGCCAAGTATCCAGTTCAGGAAAAGTGATAGGGAAATCACTTTTACATTCTTGAACACTTTCCCTAGATGCTCATACCGAACTTTGGCCAGGGGAGGAAACATCATTATAATAAGACCAATGGCAATTGGAATATTTGTGGTTCCAACATTGAACCTATTCAGAAACCCTTCAATACTGGGGACAATGTTGCCAAGTGTCACACCGAGAATCATTGCTAAAAATATCCAAAGGGTAAGATAACGGTCTAGAAAACTCAATTTGCTTTTTTCCATATTCACAGATTATATCTTAATATCCTTTCCTTAGCATGTCAGCAAAATCATTCGGCAGCGGACTTTCCTCAACAGCCCTGGCTGCTTTCTCTACATCATATTCAAATCTTACAAATTCCACGTTTAATGAATCTGATTTGTTAAGGGCAAAAGATTCATCTAGAGCTAAAATAGCATAACAACCCCTGGGGTCACCATCTTTAGGTTTTCCGACGGAACCAATATTGATTGCGTGTCTATAGTTGCGTGAATTATCTTTAAAGATCCTGTGAAAAGGTTTGTGGGTATGTCCGAAAACCATAATGTGCGCTACAGCTTGTCCCAGGATTCTTAGAAAACTCTTTTCCTCCCGGTCAACAAACAGGTATTCGTTTATTTTTCTGGGACTGCCATGAACCATGAGGAGGTTAAACTTTTCGCTGGTGAGATTATACTCCAGCCTAATATGCGAAGCGAGGTTACGCAAATAATTTCTTTCCTCGGTCTTCACGACGCGATTTGTGTAAGCAATTGACTCCTCACCATTCGATTTGTCGTGATCGGTTTTATATGCACACCCGCAATCATCCCCCGCGAGACCCACGCCCTGGTCATAGTTACCTGCAATGGTGGGAATATTTCGTTTTCGGATTTCGTGGATGACTTCATTGGGCCAGATATTGTAGCCAACGAGATCACCCAGACAATAAACAAAATCGGGTTTTTTACTATCCATACTTTCAAAGAAAGCTTCAAGTGCAGGCAGGTTAGCATGAATGTCGCTGAACAATGCGATTTTCATATAGTTTAATTGATATATTGCAATATTACGTTATGATCTGATAAAAAAAATCTAACAGCAATCTTTTTTTGGGATATATCTTGAGAACATATTTATGAAAATGTCCTTTGCTTCCTCCCACACTTTTTCGTCAATACAGTAGTTGACCTTAGGACCTTCTACTTCTCCCTTAATAATCCCGATCTGTTTTAATTCTTTCAGATGCTGCGTTATGGTTGATTGGGACAAAGGAAGCTCGTTAACTAAATCGTTGCAGATACAAGTCTCATTGTTAAGCAAAAACTCTATGATTGCTACCCTTGCCGGATGGTCGAAAGCTTTTGCAAGATTGGCAACCCTGTTTTGGCGTTTTTTGAATAATTCTGATTTGGTTATGCCCATCGTCTTGTTATAACGCAATATTACGATAAAAGATTTATACTTTAAAGCCTTCGGTAATTGATTTGAGCTTTCCTTAAATGTTAAGTTTACTGGAACTCCATAATTATTTAGTCACAAGGCTTTAAAGATACGTCAGAGTTCGCTTAAGTTCACGCAAAATAGCGAGAGCGACCCAGCCTCATGCTCCTCTCTGCAAAATTACCAATGTAGTTTTTTATAAGCTCAAGCGAGGTCTCTTGAATTGCTATAGCATTATTCTCATCCAAAATATATTTTATTTTTTTTCTCAGAGTTATTTCAAGACTTATGCAAATAAAAATTACGAATCCCTGCGCTTTTAGCGAGTGTTCAATATCTGCTTATAAAAGTAAGCGCTTGCCTTCAAATTGTATTTCATCAGAAGTTAGAATGACATCTGCATCAAAATGAAATTATAATCTCAACCGCGTGATGGGTATGAGCTTTTAAAACGACATGTTGGCCTGTAAATAATACAAGGTTTTCCTGTAAACTTTGTGGAATTGGGTAGATAAATTGATATTTCGGTATTTATTATACTTTCAGAAGTCGCGCGTTTATAGCCACTACAACCGTGCTTACGCTCATGAGCGCTGCCCCCATTGCGGGACTTAACATCACTCCGGCATTATATAAAATGCCTGCTGCCAGAGGTAATGCCACAACATTGTATCCTGTAGCCCATATGAGATTTTGAATCATCTTTCTATAAGTTGCTTTACCAAAAACAATCAGGTTGGCCACATCTTTCGGATTACTATTAACCAAAATAATTCCGGCCGTCTCGGCAGCTATGTCTGAACCTGAACCTACAGCGATTCCGATATTGGCTTGCGCAAGGGCAGGAGCATCATTTACCCCATCACCCGTCATGGCTACAAATTCACCTTTTGCCTGAAGCTCTTTTATCTTTTCTAATTTCTGATGAGGTAGCACTTCGGCAATAAATCCATCCATACCCAATGAATCAGATACTGATTTCGCGACTTCTTTATTATCACCCGTTAGCAGCAATGTTTTAATTCCTTGAGCATGTAAAGTTTTGATTGCCTCAGAAGATTCTGGTCTTATTTCATCTGCCAGGGCAATGAAACCAGCAACAGCATTATCAATAACAACAAATACGATAGTCTCCGATTTTGATGATGGGTCAAGTTTCGCTTCCAGCTTATTTTCGCTTAAATATCCGGGGCTCACAACCATTATCTTTGTGTTTTCTATAGTTGCCTGAATTCCTTTGCCGGTTATTGCTTTGAAGTCTTTTATGGTGGGAAGAGATAGTTTTAATTCTTTTATTTTCTTAATGATACCGGTAGCAATAGGGTGTTCAGAATTTTGTTCCAGCGCGCCTGCAAATTTTAAGATTTCTTCTTTGTCGTGTTTATCATCTAATGCATCATATCGCACAACATTAAACTCACCCAAAGTAAGCGTTCCGGTTTTATCGAACACCAACGTTGTAATCTTGCGTGAGTTTTCGAAAGCTGTTCTGTTCTTTATGAGCAAACCACTTTTTGCAGAAATGGCAGTTGACCGTGCCACCACCAGAGGAACTGCCAAACCTAATGCGTGCGGACAACAAATAACAATTACCGTAACCATTCGCTCCATTGCAAAGGCCAGATCTTTACCTAAAAAAATCCATACAATAAATGTTGCTAACCCAGATACAAGTGCTATGATGGTAAGCCACATTGCAGCCTGATCCGCTAAAAGCTGAGTACGAGATTTAGCTTGCTGTGCATCCTGAACCAGTTTGATCACCTGAGCGAGATAAGAATCTTTGCTACCATGAGAGACTTTAACTTTTAAAGACCCTTCTCCATTTATAGAGCCAGCTATAACTTTATCGCCATTATCTTTTTCAGCGGGTTTTGATTCACCCGTCAGCATGGATTCATTGAGATAGCTTTTTCCTTCAACAATCTCGCCATCGGCTGCGATCTTTTCACCGGGTTTGACCAGTATGATATCACCGGGTTTCAATGAGTCCGTTTTAATGTCCATGATCTGATCACCGGTGACAAGGTGGGCTTCCGAAGGCATAAGTTGAACCAATAGTTCAAGCTCACGTGAGGCACCCATAATAGATTTCATTTCAATCCAGTGCCCCAATAGCATAATCAGGATAAGGGTTGCAAGCTCCCAGAAGAAATCCATTCCTTCTAATCCAAACACAACCGCTACGCTATAAACATACGCGACAGTTATCGCTACACCTACCAAGGTCATCATGCCCAACAACTTTGCTTTAACTTCGCTCACCAAGCCCTGCAGAAACGGCCAGCCTCCATAGAAATAAACGATGGAAGAAAGTATCAGTAAAATAGAGTTCGAACCAGAAAATGACCAATCCAGTTTTAGCCAATGTTGGATCATGGATGACAGTGCCATGATCGGAATAGTTAATGCCAGCACAATATAAAATCGCTTTTTAAAATCATCGATCATTCCTTCATGGTGGTTTCCGCCATGATTCTCATGACCTCCATCATTTTTTATAGTATGATCAACCATGGTTTCTTTTTTAGAACCAGTGTCGTGCGTCTGGTGAATATCATGACTGTTCTCAATTATGGATTTGGCTACAGGCACGAGATTCATACCGCATTTCGGACATTCTCCCGTGACATCCCTGACAACTTCCGGATGCATGGGACATGTGTATTTTTGAGGGTGATGTTCGTGTTCCATAATGATTATGACGTAAGGTATTACACTATCTCGTAGTTCAGCATCATTCCATCATCTTCATGTTCAAGGTTATGGCAATGAAAAACAAAGGTTCCTTTATAGACAGGGAAAGTCATTATGACGCTGACCTTTTCTCCCGGCATGAGCAGCACTGTATCTTTCCAGCCTTTTTCTGAAGCGATAATTTCATTTCTTCCTCCCATTCTCAGAAGCACCTGGAATTGTACTCCATGAATATGCATCGGATGAATTTCATCACCCATCATATTATCAAATTCCCATATTTCTGTTGTTCCCGCATGCACTGTTTCATCCACCCGATCCATCTCGAAACTTTTTCCATTGATTGAGTGCCGATTGGTTCCCCCATGTCCACCACCCCCTCCAGGCATTGCGGAAATATCAAAAGTTCTGGTCTTTATCGCCTGGTTAGGATCGATTGAGTTTATTATTGATAGGGTTGCGGGCAATGTAAAGTTGTTTGTTTCTGCCTGCTGGACTATCAATTTGATGACTTTGAAGCCTTGTCTTCCTTGCGCACTATACTGGCTGAATTTGTTGCTGACTACATACACTTCCTTTCCCGTTGTTAAACCACTAAAATCCACCAAAATATCAAGCCGTTCACCGGGTCCAAACATGATGCTGCTAACTTTCTCAGGTGAATCAAGCAGGCCGCCGTCTGATCCAATGATGTAGAAACTTAAACCATTTGAAAAGCTAATATTGTAAACACGAGCAGTTGAACCATTAAGTAAACGTAATCTGTACCACGTGGGCGCAACATTCAAAACAGGAGCATGTACTCCATTTACAATAATATGTTCTCCCAAATAACCACTCATGATTTCATCTGCGGTTGGAGAATAGTCGAGAGTACTTCCGGAGAATCGTTTATCCTGAATGATCAATGGCACTTCAAATTCACCCGAGGGAAGATCCAGCAAAGCTTCTTCCTGGTCATTAACAATGAACATTCCGGCAAGCCCCATAAAAACCTGTCTTGCCGTATTTTTGTGGGGATGGGGATGATACCAGTAAGTGCCAGCCCGTTGTAGCACCGGTAACGCATAATTTAGTACACCACCCGGTTGAGCCACATCTTTTGGGTGCCCATCCATATCTTCGGGCACGATCAATCCATGCCAATGAATATTGGTTACTTCTGATAGATTATTATGAAGATTAATATTTACGGTTTCTCCCTTGTTTACTTTAATAACTGGTGCAAGAATTCCATCAGCATAAGAAAGTGTACGGGATGTTTTTGCTTGAAGAATCGTGCCTGAACTCGGTCCGGCGTTAAGTTCGATCTGATTACTCAAAGACGACGGGATAGTCAGCGGCTGGCTAAAATCATTTTCAACAATCCAATTGGGTTCGCCGATCATATCCTCTTCCGTATGACATGCTTTAAGGATTACTGAACTTCCCACTAAGGCAGTTATAGTAGAGAACCCGCTTTTTCGAATAAATTCCCTGCGTTTCATTGTTTTAGTTTAACTTTTCTTTTACGGCGCCACAAGTCAGCATCTTTTCCCCATAATAGGGATTTCGGATTTGTTTCTGATCACTTAACCAGTACCCACCTTCATTATTAAAAGCCATGGGGCAGAAATCGTAGTACGCGTCCTTTCCGCTAAGGCCAAAAGCCTTGATGCTCTTATACAGATGGTCGGATAGTGTGCTAAAAGCCTTGCGTTGTGCTTCAATATCTCCCGTTGATTCAATAGTATTCAAAGACGATTGCATGAGTGAGTGATAGTTCATCCAGTCATTATGGGCTGCACCCGATACTTTTTTCATATCTACTTTAGCAAGCGCCTCGTTTGTAGCAGAAACTTCGGTTTTAACCTTACCCGCATCAGAAGAAACAAAAGCTTCCTTCAAGCTGACATAGGAAGTAAAAACAACAGCCAATTCGTTCTGAAAGGCTGCCTCCACCTGAAACTGTGGCTCACTTGACTCTAAAGCTTTCGAACCAGCATCAACTTCCGTTTTCTCATCATGCTTATGTCCATCCTCTTCAAGTGCTTCTGTTACAGCGGCTTCTTCTTTTTTACCAGAACAATTGCTCAATAGTGCAAACGATGTGGCAGCGAATAGTAAAGAGAAAAAAATTGATCTTGTTTTCATTTTCATAATTGGTACATTTTATTTTATAAAGGTTTAAATTGATTCTATGCTATAGCCACAAGCAGAAGGAGTATAAGTACATATACTGCCCGCCTTAGCCGCTTCATCCAATGTCCAGGCTTTTCTTCAAAAACTGGCTTACAACATTCTTTCATATTATTAATGATTATGCCCCGCCATAGGATCTGTGCCTTTTTTCAAAATAATTTCACTGTAAAGAAGATAGGCTCCGGTAATTGCAACGGTATCTCCTTCTGAAAGACCCTCAGTTATCTCAACCTGGTTGAAGTCTTCCAAGCCTATTTTCACCATTTGCGGCCTGAATGTATTTTGCCCATTTTGGATGTAGACATGCGTTCCTTTACCATCTCGAATGACCGCATCTGTAGGAATAGCCAATGACTTCCGGGATGAGTGTGTGAAAAGTACTTGCGCTTGCATGCCCGGCTTAAAATTCAAAGACTTGTTATCAAGCGCAGCACGCATAACAGTGATCTGTGTATCCGATCTGTATTCAGGGCTTAAAAAAGATACAATTGCCTCAGCCGAAGAATTCTCAAACCCATTGACTTTCACATTAATTTTGTCGCCAATTTTTACGAGAGAAGTTTCTGAAGGATAGAGGTCCGCTTCCAGCCATAGTTTGCTGATGTTTTCAATTCTTATCAATGATCCGCCTTCAGAAACATATTGTCCTTCTGCTACATTAATTTCTGTTATAACGCCACTTGCAGGTGAAAGAAAAGCTATTTGTGGTTTTACTTCTTTTGTTTGACCTAGCCTGTTAATTTGTTTCTGTGCCAAGCCATAAAGAAGAAGTTTTCTTTCTGCGGCTTTCAGAAATGACTCATATCGATTTTCAGTTGCGCCTAAGGTTTCAAATTGTTGTTTTGCTAACAGATACTCCTTTTGCAAGGTCAGAAGCGTCTCGCTATATAATTCGTACAGCGGTTCGCCCTTCTGAATAGTTCTTCCTGTCTCTTTGACAAACAGTTTTTCAATTCTTCCCGCAGCGCGGCTGCTGATAACTTCGGTCAAATCTTCATTTTCAACCAATAGAGCATTGACAGCAACAGTCTGTCCTACAGACTGCATAGATACCTTTTGCGTTGTGATGTTGGCAAGCTTTATCTGGCTATCGCTTAACATCAGATCATTGCTATTGGCGTCACTTTTATTTACTGGAACCAGATCCATACCACATATCGGGCATTGACCTGGTTTATCTTGAACCACATTTGGATGCATCGGGCAAGTATATTTCTCTCCGCTCTTTTGGTCAGCAGCCTGATCGTGTTCGCTATGGGCATCCTTACCATTCTCTTTTGAACAAGCGAAGAGTAAAGCTGACAGGAACATTATATATATACATGATCTTCTCATATTACTTCTGGGTTTTAATAAAGCTTTCGCTATCCACTAAATATTGAGCGTTGCTGGCGATCTCATCCGAAGATGATAAACCTTGCTTCACTTCGATCCATCCATCTGCATGAACGCCTGCGGAGATTGTTTTTGGTTTTAGAACATTCCGGTCTTTAATGAAAACTACTTTTTCTAAACCCAGATCGAGCATAGCGTCTTTTGGAATCCAGAGTCCTTCGATAGAATCAAGTTTAATCACGGCATTTGTTAGATGACCGATATGAAGATTTTGAACGTCTTTTGTATATACACGGACATTAACAAATGCCTCACCTTCATTGAAAAAAGGCTGAACAAAGTCGACACTTGCATTCTGCTTTCTTTCTTCTCCAAAATTTAATTCAACCTGATCACCTTTTCTAATAGATGCCCCTTGTGATGAAGGCACATTTAATTCAACTCGCAATGCCGTAGGATTGACAACTTTGAATAATGTTTGTCCTGATGAAACATAACTCCCTTCCCTTAGAAAAGATCCTTCTGAAATATCAGGAGTCATAGCACCATTATTGGACGAAGTGTTTCCTGAAGATCCCATGACGTTCATGCTTCCACCATTTTGGGATGACGAAGAGACGCTAGTTGCTGGTGCTGTTGGAACTTTTTGCTCATTCGCTATGATGTATCCATTAAAAGGACTGTATATTGAAAAAGTGTTTTGTACTTCTTTCCTTTTGATCAGTGCAGCGATTTGTGATGAAGATGCACCTAGTAGAGAAAGCTTTTCCTTTGCGGAAGTAATAAGTTCAGAATTCTCAGAATCATTCTCCAATAGAAAAAGCAACTCCCGTTGTGCCGTTAATAATTCAGGGCTATAGATCTCTGCAACCTTTTGACCCTTACTCACTTTTTGAAAGGCATACTTGAGGTAAACCCTTTCAAGCCTTCCTCCTATGCGGGTTGGTATGGTGTAGATGTTTCTCGTATCATAAGTAACAATACCTTGCACCACAATTGAGACCGGGATTTTTTTAAACTCACCTTTAATTGTTTTAATGGATGCAACAACTATTTCATTTGGTGATTTAATCAGTCTTGAAAGGTCTTCTGTTATTTTTACTTCCTCACCAGGCCGTCCCTTTTGCACGAGATCCATTCCGCACACAGGGCATGAACCAGGTCGATCTGATATCACAGTTGGATGCATCGGGCAGGAGTATATATCAGCGCCTTCAGCATGATCTCCATGCTTTCCACAGCCAGCCACGATGACTAGAAGTAAGGCTACTGTGGTGATAACAATATTATTTCTCCAATTCTTTTTCATAATTCACGATCATGTTATAGTATCCTTCAAGCTTGTCCAGGTATTCCATTTGGGCCATATTTAAAGCTTCCCATCCATCAATGACAATGGGTAATTGCTCACGGTTCTCTTCGTATGCAAGCATCAGGGTTTGGTAATTTTTCCGCAAAGCCGGAATGATCTTCGTTTGATAGTTGTCAAGTTGCTGTTTCATTCTGATAAGCTGCACTGACATTCCCGCAAGCATGCCCCTTGTTTCTAGTAGTAATGCTTCACGACCCTTCTTCATTGCTTCAATATCATATTGCATTCCCTTTACTTCTGCCTTATACATTTTGGAAGACCATGGGGTGATGGGGATAGAAACCATTCCCATTGCCGTAAATTGTGTTGGCATGTTACCCAGGGGTTGCATGTGATCAAACCTTATCCTGAAATCAGGCTTCGCTTGAAATTTTTGAAGGCGTTGATTCAGGCGCATTACTTCAATGGTCTTGTCGAGTTGCTTCACATCACTCCGTTGATCTCCCAGCGATGCGGTATCGTAGATTATCTGATTTGGTTCGTACGTGACCCTGATACTGGTGTCCACCATTACCTGGGTTTCCAGCGGAAGATTCATTAAGGATTTCAATTTGTAACTCTTTTCATCAATATCACCTTGCGTCATTAACTGCATGTTCTGCACCTCGTGTAACCTTCCTTCAGCTTTATAAATATTACCTAAGCTTCCCTGATTGTAAGGATAGCGTATCCTTGAAAGCTTTACCATCAAGTCCATGATGCTTTCATTTTCTTTCAGAACTTTCAATTTATCTTCGGCTACCAGCCACTGATAGTAATAAGTCTTCGCTTCAGCGCGTAACGCGTTAAATTGATAGGCACGTCCTTGTTGCTCGACTGCTGCGCGGGATGATAAATATCTTTTATTGGCATTTAATTTGGATGGATTTGGAATTTCCTGTTCGAAGGAAAACATGACAGCTCCCTTGTCACGTTCATCCATGAGTATTTGATTGGGATACGGGGTCATGAAAGTTCCAGCTCCCACCATAGGGGCCATCCAGCTTTTTGCTCCTGCTGTGTAGGCGTTCAATGCATTTACCTTGTTATCATACTCTTGAAGCATTGGGTTCTGTTTTTCAATCAATAGCAACACGCTGTCCAGGCTGATCACCTGCGCTTGCATTTGAATGGAAAGAAATAACCCTATGGCTATCGCAAAGCTGCGGCAGGGATAGAAGCGCCTGCCTGCGCGAAGCCGAAGTTTCGCTGCGGCAAAGGCAGGAAAAGCCCACAGTTGTAACAGTTTTTGCGCGGTGGCACGAGGACTTGCAGCGTCCCGATAGCTATCGGGAAGACCAGCATGAAGGGAGCCGCCCCAAACCTTTTGCTTTTTACTTTTTACTTTTTGCTTAATGCTTAATTTCATGGACTTCCAGTTTTCCAAATTTTCTTAGTTCATATTCTTTTGTCATCAAAAAGATGAGTGGTGTTACCAGTAAGATGTGTGTGGATGATGTAAGCACTCCTCCGATCATTGGTAATACGATAGGTTGCATAACATCACTACCTACACCGGTTGACCATAACACAGGAACAAGACCGAACAGGGCAACTGATACAGTCATTATTTTTGGACGAAGCCGTTTGGCTGCTCCTGCGATAACATATTCCCGTAATTCATCTTTGGAAATTGTTTCACTCGAATTACCTCTTAACTTGACTAATTGTTGCATAGCATCGTTGAGATAGATGACCATTATAACTCCCGTCTCCACCGCAATACCAAACAAGGCAATAAAACCTACCGCTACGGCTACGGATAAATTAACACCATAGAAGTAAACCATATAAGCACCACCAATCAAAGCAAAGGGAACGGTGATCAGACTAAAGAATGCTTCGCGGATTGACTTGAAAGCCAGGTAAAGAGAAATAAATATGATCAGCATTACTATTGGCAAAATCAACATGAGTGTTCTTTGTCCCCGGATTAAATTCTCGTACTGACCACTCCATTCAATAAAGTAGCCGCTGGGTAAAGCACCCATCTCTTTATTTAACTTGTCAATAGCCTCTTTTACTGTACTACCCAGGTCGCGGTCACGAACATTGAAAAGAACGGCTCCTCTAAGCAAGGCATTTTCTGAAACGATCATAGGAGGTCCATTTTCAAAACGAATGTCGGCAACAGCGGATAGTGGTATTGTACCTAGTGAAGCCGTCTTTAACGGAATGCGTTTTAGCTGTTCAACGCTATTACGATAATCCTGCGCAAGCCGAACACTAATCGTAAATCTTTGTCTTCCCTCAATTGTTTGTCCTATAGGTGTACCTCCGATGGCAGATTCAACGATCATGTTCACATCATTCACCGAAAGTCCATAGCGACCTAAAGCTTCACGTTTAATATCAATCGTTAAATACTTACCGCCTGTTATGGGATCTACGTACAGGTCTTTTACACCTGGCACCCCTTGAAGTGCAGCTTTTACTCTCTCTGAAATGATATACACGCTGTCAAGATTCTGACCATAAACTTTTACGCCCACATCTGTTCTGATTCCCGTTGCCAGCATGTTGATTCGATTGATGATAGGTTGTGTCCATCCATTAACCACACCTGGAATTTGCATTTTCGCATCCAGCTCATTAATCAAATCACTTTTACTAATACCCTCCCGCCATTCAGATTTAGGCTTCAGCATGATGATGGTCTCAATCATACTGATGGGGGAGTTATCCGTTGCTGTACTTGCGCGACCTGCTTTGCCTAGCACTTTATCTACTTCGGGAACTGACTTGATAATTTTATCCTGTACCTGAAGAATGCGTTTCGCTTCTTCATTAGAAACATCTGGAAGGGTTACCGGCATGAACAAAATGGATTGCTCATCCAGAGGCGGCATGAATTCACTTCCCAGGCTCATCAGAAGCGGAATGGTAATGAGTAAGGCCAGGATATTAATACCAATGGTTGTCTTTCGCCACTTCATACAAGCCCTGATCACAGGCTCATAAATCCGCTCTAAAAAACGATTGATCGGATTGCGTGATTCATCTGTGAGCTTTCCTTTCATAAAGAAGGAAATGATCACGGGTGCCAGGGTCACAACAAGTATTGCATCCACAAGCAGGATAAAAGTCTTGGTATAGGCCAGCGGGCCAAATAATTTACCTTCCTGACCTGTCAGCATAAATACCGGGAGGAATGAAGTAATGATGATAATCGTAGAATAAAATACACCGCGGGATACCTGCTTCGATGATCGTTCAATGATCGCCATGCGCTCCGCGTCATCTATTTTATTGTACGGCTTTCGTTTAAAAAATTTCTTAAACATAAAATTGCTTTAAGCTTTAGATTCAGGATTTAACTCGGAGAATCGATGTGATAGATTTTTATGAGAATTTTCAGCCATGATGATACCATTGTCCACAATGACACCAATGGCCAATGCAATTCCTGTCAGAGACATGATATTTGATGTGATGCCAAAAGCATTTAATAAAATGAAACTTGTAGCAAGGGTAATCGGAATTTGAATAATAATGCTTGCAGCGCTTCTCCAGTGAAAAAGAAACAGAATAACAACCAATGACACAACAATCATTTCTTCAATAAGCGTGGTTTTAATGGATGAAATAGATTCTTTAATTAATTCACTGCGGTCATAAATGATATTGAATTCTACACCTTTAGGAAACCCTTTAGCTACCTCAAGCATTTTATTCTTTACTCCCCGAATCACTTCATCTGCATTTTCTCCATAGCGCATAACAACAATTCCACCGACTACTTCACCTTCTCCATTTTGATCAAAGATGCCAAGGCGTGTTTCACCTGTCATTTGAACGCTCGCAACATCTCTCACCGAAACAGGCGTTGTATTTACGGTCTTTAATGGGATATTTTCAATCTCCTCTTTCGATTTAAGATAACCTGTGGTCTTAATGATGTAGCCAATATCATTCATTTCAAATTTCCGGCCACCTGCTTCATTATTATTTGAGCGAACGGATTGAATTACATCCTGAACGGATAAGTCATAATAGGTTAACTTATTTGGATTAAGTGTTAGTTGATACTGCTTTTGAAAACCTCCGAAAGATGCAATCTCGCTTACACCCGGAGCATTTTGAAGAGCAAATTTTATATACCAATCCTGAATGGCGCGTTGTTCACCGAGGTCCATTCCCGGTGCATTAAGGGTATACCAAAGGATGTGTCCAACACCGGTTCCATCAGGGCCAAGTGTAGGAGTAACACCTTCTGGTAACAAGCGGGTAGCGTAGTTAAGCCGTTCGAGCACACGCTCACGAGCCCAGTAAACATCTGTATCATCATTAAAGATCACATACACGAAACTCATTCCAAACATCGAGGTGCCCCTGACATATTTTACCTGTGGCAATCCTTGCAGATTGGTGACCAAAGGATAGGTAACTTGATCTTCCATGATCTGCGGACTCCTTCCCATCCATTCAGTAAAAACGATTACCTGATTTTCTGAAAGATCAGGTATCGCATCAATTTTATTTGTTTGTACAGCATAAATCCCCCAGGCAAATAAACCTGTAGCTACCGTCAAAACTAGAAATCTGTTTCGCAGTGATAGGGAAATTAAATTTTCTATCATGACCTAAATTGAAGAATATAAAAGAATAATATAATCAGATCGCCTGGAAAAAAGCGACTAGCGGAAGAGCAGAACACCCTTCGAAATGATAGGAAATTAAATGAGGAAAATCTGAAGGGAAACTGTGAGGTCAGTCGATCGTAAGGGAGGATCGTAATTATAATATTTGGTTCTTGCTAAGTATGATGAAGGGATTACTTCAGCAATAAGAACCAACGGTTGGTCAATATCAATAGCAGGAACGGTTGAAAGTTGCAGTTTTGAAATATCACTTTTAACATCCTGACCTTCGTGAATAACACTTTCATCTTCACAGCAAGGCTTTGATTCATGCTTGTGAGAAGGCGGCATCTTTTTTTCATTGGCGCAACTTTGGGCCTTTGTAAATAAGGCCACATCCTGAATATTACCGCTGCACATATGGATACCAATCATAAAACTGCTGGACGAAAAAACTACCAGCAGGCAGAAAACAGTGATTGATATGTCTCGGAATAACTTCATTAATATTCAAATATAACGGATTCTTCTTAATTAAGATTTATACTTTACAGAGAAAGGTTTACAGAATTCTAACAAAACCCTGCAAATTTTCAATATTTACGGCTTTAACCGCAAACAATCAAAGTAACTTAAGGCCTTGGAGTACCAACCCTATTCCCACTAAACGGGTTTAGAGCGAAGAGTCCATCAAGGAGAGGAATCCAATAACCTTAAGAAGACTTTCCGAGATGCGGTTTTTAGAAATGAATTTGCGGTCCTTATAACAACCGATCGGATAATTTAAGATCACGTCATTGAGGGAACAGAATACACTCCCTCTACCAGATGAAAATCGAACCTGGGCGTTGTAGGTATTTGCTTGTCGGTAATGGGCAGTCCATCAGATTATGGTGACTTAGAATTAATACTGCGGGATTGATCAATCTGAAGCACTAGTGCGTTGTCGCAAAAATAATTGTACATAAGAAATTTTTTGTGTATCTTTGCTTCAATGGCAAAGCACACAAAGATGTTTTCGTTAACTAAGCGTCAAAAGGTTGAATTGGAAAAAATGACAA
>JBDSIM010000211.1:0-24526 GCA_039917935.1 Cyclobacteriaceae bacterium
TGAATGCCAGCTGGCTCGCTACGCACTCTGGAGGTTGGGCGATTGGGTGAATTTAGGGCTTCTCCCTGAGCCGATGACCTTCTATTAAAATTGGAATCTCCACGGCCTCGCTGATGCTCCTTGTCGATTGACGATCGGTCATTATTGGCATAGGATCTTCTTTCGCTATTTCTGGTTCGTCCGTTTCGATCATCATCGTGGCGAACTGATCTATAGCGCTCAACCTGATCGTGATGCCTGTTGTGCACAAATACGGATCTTGTTCTGTAAGGACTGTAAATATGATGGGCATAGTCTATCCTTCGTGTATAACACGGAGCGTAATAGGAATGGTAAGGACGCCATAGGGGATAATAATGATAGTAGGCAATAGGCCTCCAGGTATGATACCAAATCGGACGTCGGTAATATCCCCAGGGCGAACTCCAGCCTGAGTAGTATGGGCCGTAGATGTATTGAACAGACGGCCAGGCCCAGACGTTAACAACGGTTGGCCTAGACGTAGTGCCTGCATAAGTGCGGACTTCTCTGGTGGGTTCAATGATCGTTTCGACCCCATAAATATCCTCGTCACCGATGATCTGGAGGACAGCCTTGCCATTGGTCAGTTTCTCCAATTCAATAACAGCAATGTCCTGGTTTTCCGTTTCGGACACCACGGCCTGAATGATAAAGGCGTGTACGTTTCCCTCGTACTTATCGAATACTCTGATGTAGTCAATATATCCGTCGCCGTTAAGGTCGAGGTTGTTTACCTTCGAATCAGGGGAGTTGAGGAGTTTTTCAAATTCTTCGGGAGATTCCGACTTTTTAAAAAGTTCGAGCGCACCTTCCAGGCTGAAATGATCACCCGGCACTTCCGATTCCCTCTCCTGACCCTGGCCGTAGGATGATAATCCTGAAACCAGCAAAGCCACCACCGATAACATTCCAATTGATTTCATATTTGCAATATTTAGTATCGTAATAAAGGCAAAGAGCGAGCCAGAAAAGCGGGTGTATAAAGCGGCTAAATGGTGATTGGGAGGGCCTGTTGATACCCAGGAAGCGTGCGAACGACCTTTTTTATCTGAAACCGTCATCCAGAGACGAGCGTCGGTTTTTTCGCCGATACCTATGCCAGCTCGAATATTTTTTTTGGGGTTTTTGTTTCATTGTTCATTTTTTTTACGATAAATTATATAATACTCTTAACACCAAAAACATGATTTGGAAATCAATTCTAAACAAATGTCTAACGAATGATAGACTGCAAATTTGCAGTCTATTAATTCCGCAGGGAAAAATGCCGACGCGAATGCTGCTCATTGGCGCATTTGCCTTCGCTGGAGCCGCCTGCGCTCCGGATGAGCCCATTGGACCTTCTTTGGAGAGGACGAGTGTGCGCCACCCTTTAACTTCACTCCAGCCTTCAACTTCACTGCGACTCGAGAATGGCCGGGATGCGGTTCGCGTGCCGTTCAAGTTGACGGGGGAGGGGATCGGAACCGGCGCCGAAGCGCAACCGCCGTGTGACGATGGTTTTACTCCGACAGGTAACGTCGCTCATGGGACCGGGACCCACCTGGGCCGCTTTACCTCGATACACCGGCAGTGCGTGAACTTCGAGACGCTGGAATTCAGAGACGGGACCGTAACCTACCACGCCGCCAACGGCGATCAGCTTCACGCGACGTTCGAGGGCTTCCTTTCGCCCACCGGCGAAACAGGTGTGCTGTCGTTTGATAACCCCGCACACGCCGTTGGGGGCACGGGCCGTTTCAAGGAGGCAGAGGGCCTGTTTCGCGCTCACGGGCTGGTGAATCTCAACGATAACACCTTCGAGTTGAGTGCAGAGGGATACCTGCTGCTTCCGAAGTAACGATTGGTTGAGACGGACGGGACCCGTCCCTGATGATCTCTCCAGTCTTTCAGGCTTCCGCCTGTTGGATTTCCTAATCCTATTATCCAAGGGCTTTCCCTAAATTCTAGTTGAGAGAGGGAAACGCCAATTTCAAGTTTTGGTTCAAAGAACTCCTGTATAAACCTTCTTAACTCATTAAAAATTTGGATTAGTAATTGCGTTAATATCCCCATAAAACGAGGCAATTGTTCTCTGGCAGACCAAAGCGCGTTGTATAGGGCGGGCCCCCAGAGCGAGCTCTGAGCGCCTATTCAATATAACGTCAATTATATAACTGTGGATCACGAACTTAGCTCGGTAGGAGTTATATAAGTATCTTTTTGTTAAGTAAGCGTGAAATTCTCAGCCTCGATTCCAAAATGGTTTAGATTTTTTTAGATCAAATCTGCTCACGCTCCCATATCAGATAGTATAAAGCTTCTCATAATACTCCTCCAGCATCCGCTTCATCGCAAATGGTCTATGGGTGCTCAGCACACTCTGCTTCATCATTTCCACCCATTGCTTTTTATCTTGATAATAAGTCGGCAATACTTCATTCAGCAATACCTCGTAAAAAGCTTTCTGGTCATGGGCGTCCAGTTTTTTTTCATTGCGGTTTTCGTAGCCGTCTCCGATTTGCCAGCCATTCACTCCGTGCTGGCAGGCTTCGGGCCACCATCCGTCCAGGATGCTTAAGTTCAGTACGCCATTCATCGCAGCCTTCATGCCGGAAGTTCCACTGGCCTCCTGAGGCCTACGTGGATTGTTAAGCCATACATCCGATCCGCGTACAAGCATGGAGCCAATAGTCATATCGTAGTTTTCAAGAAACACGACAGACGTCGGATATTTTTTGGTCAGCGCCACAATGTTGGCCACGATCCTTTTTCCCCCGTCATCCAACGGGTGCGCTTTGCCGGAAAAAACAATCTGAAGTTTACCACTCTTGAACAGCTTATCTACTTTGGAGCGATCACTAAAAATAAAATCACTGCGCTTGTAGGGCACTGCTCTGCGGGAGAAACCCAGCAAAAGGGAATCCTGTTTCAGTTTGACGCCCGTGCGCTCATTGATAAAACTAATTAATTGCTTCTTGTTTTCCTGATGCAGCTTCCAGATCTCATTTGATTCACTCTTTGCCGCCGAGATGATCCTGCGATCCACCCATGTCGGAACGTGAATAGCATTCGTGATACCGACGATTTCAGCACGGTCTTTTACACCCGCCCACATTTTATTAGCAGTCTCTGCGTGGAGCTGTGCCACTGCGTTGGACTTTCTTGACAAACGCAAGGCGCCAACGGTCATGTTAAAGGGCGAGCCACCGAGTTGTTTCAATTGTTGTTTTGTGAAGGCTCCATTATCCGCACCCATATACATCAGGCGGTCGAGGTAGTGCGATTCATTTCCCTGTACCACAGGGGTGTGGGTTGTGAAAACAATTTCTTTCCTAGCGGCAACCAGAGCCTGTTCAAAACTTTTGCCTTTTTTAATCTTTTCCCTCACCAGCTCAAAGCCAGCAAAAAGGGCATGACCTTCATTAAAGTGATATACGTCTACCGGTATTTTTAAGGCACGAAGCGCTTTTACGCCACCAATGCCAAGCACCATTTCCTGGGCAATACGCTCTTCCCCAAACCAACCGTAAAGCTGGCCACTGATCCAGGTATCCTCATTACCCGGGACATCTGTGTCTAACAAATATAATGGTGCATTGCGAAACTTATCGCACAACCAGACCTTGCACTTTACTTCGCGTTTGCGAATGTTGACAGAAACGGTGACCCCCGTGTCCTTTAGAAAAGGGTAGCTGTAGATCGGGTAAGTGTCAATGGCTATTCCTTCAGGAGAAATGCGTTGATCCGAATACCCTTGTTTCCATTTGATACCAATACCGACAATGGGAAATTTGTGATCTTTGGCGCCCTTGAGATAATCTCCGGCCAGGATTCCGAGCCCGCCAGCATACATTTTAAAATCGCTTTGCAGTGCATATTCCATGCAGAAGTATGCTACACGTGGGAGTGCGGTCGATGCCATAGTGTAATGAATAATTGAATGGAGAAAGATCGGCAATGAAAACTAATTGTCATTACAATAGACTGTATTTCTTTGCCAGCCTGCTGTAAAAGACAAGTAATGCGTTCTATGGAATTATGGGGTAAAGCATACTATATAACCCGTAGTTAAGAATACGATATTCCGGACAGTCCGTGTTTGCGTCAGCTTTTTAGTTGAAGGACTTAACTCGTTTTATCTGATATTAATGATTGAACTCCTAGGGGTTCCATTGGTGCCGATGCTTTCTGGGTTTTTTCCCACATCATTTAAGATGAACAGAATCATTGAGAGCAGATAAAGTTTTTTCATATGGTTGGCGGCGCAAGGCTTTTAATCAAAAATTTTGGATTGGAGCAATGTGCTCCGGATGTAGGACTGGGAACTGCTACTGACACAAATTTCAATAGGGTATGGGAACTTTACTATCCTGTAAAAGCAGGATTTTTAAACTGGAAAATATAAAAATCACTCGACTCGCAACTCATTCTGAAGCTTCGAATCCCACTTTCTGCGTCTTCACCTCACCCCCAGGCTGAAAAAGAGACGTGACTAAGATGCACAAGAAGAAGGGTGAGGTGAAGGGAGGGAATGGGTCTTGTGAAACTTCGCGCAAAGGAGCAAAGTAAGTTCCTCCATCTCAAGCCAGTGCGTCCTGATTCTTGCTTTTTGTAGGGTCGACATTATTAAATTTCAAATCCTCCCAAATGTTTGTTCTCACCACTTACTACTGGCCCCACCACCACCCGAACTCCCTCCACCCCAGCTTCCTCCGCTGGAAGAACTGCTACTTCCCATGGTGGGGGTACTGCGTGTGAGTTGCGCGATCGTATAAGTCGATTTATTCTGATACGCGCAATGTTGACAGGAATGAAGTTCTTCACCCGACCCACTGGAGGTGTAAGAAGCACTCACGATGGTGTGTTTACTGACAGAATAATAGGCAATCGTTTTGCACTTCGGACAAGGTTCGTATTTGGAATTCCGGTTAAGATAAAACCAGAATTCGACCGATTCGCAAGATTCACATTTCCAGACGTCGTAATCTACTGCCCGAAGTTTTTCCTCGATCCGCTGGCCCTCGGTAAGATATTCATCTTCTGTTTTTTCGTTCAACTTAACCAGGTCACCCTGGCACTGTTTGCAATTTCGTGGATGGTTGCGATAGATTTTCTTACGGGCGAGGTGGTAGAAGAAATAGAATACGAAGGGAAGTGGAAATAATACAGCCATCAAGAACCAGTACCATTGTTGTTTCCGGAGAAATTCAACGATCTCGTAATAGTGCTGAATTCCAAGAAACCGGTTGATCACTTTTTTAATCCGCCATAAACGGTGAAAGACGGTTATCAGGTAATAAAAATAAAGTGACGCGAAACACAATCCTGAAGGATTTTCTACCGGACTAGTCCCAAAGAACGCAATGATGAGAAATGGTATTCCAACAAACTCCAGTAACCATGCCCGACGCTTCATGCGCATTTCCGGGTAAGGCGTGTATTCCGGTTTTTTGGAATCTGCAAACCTTCCGTTGTTGGCTTTTACAATGAACAGGATAAGCAATACAGGAGAAACAAATACCAACAGGAAAATAACGAAGGCAAGCCAGTCACTTATCTCATTTTCCTCGGGTTGGATCAGTTCCTGAGAATAGCTGGGATCAACAAGAATTTTTTCCACTTGTCGAAGACCTGCCAGCATCCCTGCGTTGTAATTTCCATTTTTAAATTCCGGAAGCATGTAATCACGCTGAATGCGTTTGCATACTACATCCGGTAAGACACCCTCTACCCCATCTCCGGTATGAAACCGGATGGTGTTTTGATCATTTACCAGCAAAACCAACAAGCCATTGTCATTTTCTTTATTTCCAATGCCCCAGGTGTTAAAAAGATTTTGTGCAAATTCAAAAACATCATCGTCGCCAATTGACTCAACAACAATGACAGCAACCTGCACGGAGGTTTTTCTTTCAAGTAATTTAAGCAATGTGTCAATTTCTGCTACCGTACGTCCATCCAGAATATTATCCGGATTAGAAACATAACTTCCGTTAATTAATTTTTGATTGGGAATTGATTCTACTGTTGACTGAGCAGCCAACTTAGTGGCAACAAGGAGTATGATGAAAAGATGCCGGTATCTCATAGTAATTATAAAAGTAGATTTACCAATCCCGAAAGAAAAATACCGGGCACAAAAAGACCAATGATTTCAGCGTCTTCTTTATTTGCTATCATTCACTCAATTCGACCATAACCCCTTTCATCTAACCACAGCATTCTTGCTCCCTTCACACAAGAAAAGAAAGCATTGAAGGTTCTGGGTTTGCCCTCCATATCTGATAAAGTTACCTTCCAGTTATCAGGCAAGGAAAAATTACCGCTTGATTTTGCACTTTGAAATTTAATATTCCCTACCTGGCCACTCGCAACCCCCAGACTCCATTTGTAGGTATTTCCTGGTCCGAATTCAAATCTTTCATTAGACGCGTGCGTGTCCATACCTGCGTCGGCTCCGGTGTAGGCATTGACATATTGCAGAGCCCCGCTAAAATCATTTGTCCATATGCCAGTGAGGTCAGAGGCAGCTACGGCAAACTTGTTGTAGGTGGCCATCCCCTCCATTTTCTCCCACCCGGATGTTGTCTGATGATAAGGGCCAAATTCCTGCTCAAATGAATTTTTATCAGGCGTTATAAATTCCAGGTACTTTCCGCTGCCGTTGGAATAATTCATTTTAAATAACACTACATGAACCGTTTTACCGGTTGTTTTTTCTACTGCATCGGCTTCCGCAAACTCAATACTTTGCCAGCCACTGATTGGTTTCAATTCCAAATTACTGGTTGCACTGTATTTTACTGCAACCAGGATATTCCAGGCATTTTTTAAACCATCCAGTAAAACTGAATTATAAGCGTCAGCTGTTTTATTTGGATAGTGAATTAAAACCGTTGAGTTTCCTTTCCTGACCTGCACCCAGTCTTGCTGCACTGTGCTGGTCCATCCATCGTCAAAGTTGGTGGCGGAAAATTGAAAGCCCCTTGTGCCAACAGGATTTGCGACGACTTCTGCTGGTGGTTGAGCCATATTATCAGCGGGTAATTCAATTGCTGTATTGGTGGTGGATATCGGCTTGAAGTACCACGCGTTATTAAAGGTTGTGTTACTGCTGAAAGTTCCATCCCGTTGGGTTTCCTTATCCGTCTGAAATACAAGATTCCATTCCTGTATACCTGAGAAATAATGTTTTGTAAATTGATAGGTTATTTTTTCCGGTGTCCTGTTTTGTGTTGTTAAAAGATTGCCCCATTTATCCGTACCATCTTTTTTACTCCAGGATTCTATCACACTTTTTTGTGGATTGACAGTAAGGTGATTCTTACTGACCAGATAGGTACCGTTTTCTTTTACGAGGAGAATTTTATCAAACGTCATCGCGAATGTTTTTGAAAAATAACTGTAGGTACCGTCGGGATGGAAAGTGTATTGGTCTTTTTGATATCCTCCATTGATCAGAGAATAGGGTCGCTTATAATCGTCATACTTTTGATTGGGGCTTGCACTTTTCCCCCATGAGCCAACAATAGAAGAAGAGTATTCAGGATCCTTAACGGGTTGAGTAGTCGCTTCCAGCTTTTTCAGATCGACGGATTCCAGAAATTTTTCAATCTCCGTTTGATAGTCTTCTGTGTTGGTAAGGATGACGATACTCATGCACTTGCCGTAACCGCTCATGGTCACCAACATGGCCACAGATTGTGCCCCACTGAATTCGAAAGGCGCGGCACCACCTTGTGCGTCCCATCCGTTTTCAGAGGCTGACGGAACCAGCTTGGGTATTGCAGTTGGCTTGTAGGTCTTTACAATCAGTTCTTGCCATTCGCTATCAAAATCAGCCTGGAGGGTTCCTTTGCTGCCGGTGCTTCTATAAATACCAATCTGGCAATAGGTGCCTGTTTGATTGTTGGTGATAGCATAGCTGATGACGTCATTTGTGTTGCTGGTTTTTTTCCAGCCCTTCGGAGTAGTGTAAGTGGCCAGGTCAAAGGTTTCGTTTTGTTGTGCAAACGATGAACATGCAAAGAGGAGCAAAAAAAACGATACTGCTGTTTTCATACCTTTCATTTAATCTTTTGTGATTTGGATATTGCTCAGATAGTATTTTTCGTTTTCACCATCGCATCAACCGCTGTTACGATGCAATCGGTACCTACCCCATTGGCTTTGGCACTCCACCCTATTGGCGTTTTGCCAACCGTTGTAGGTAAAACACTACAGATGACAGATACCTACTGACCGTTTACATCCTCACCAGCCAGCTCCCTCGACATTGCCTTTAACGCCTGCAATTCGTTCAAATCTTCTTTGAATTTTTCTACCTGACGCGCTTTAAAGGCACCGAGTTTAAAGGCGATGAACAATAGTAATCCCCCGATCGAGATGGGAATGAGTTGCTCTGCCAAGGCAGCCCATAGACCCATGCGCTCAATGTTGCGAGGCAAAAATGAAAGCGGAAAAAGAATAATCTGAGAGAAAAGAAAAACAAGAATGGTATAATGTAAAAACAGTTTAGGCTTTTCGTACACCGCTATGATTTGCTTCAAAGAGTCGTCAATGTTGTGATGGCTTATGGTGACCTTTTGTAAAGCCTGATAGGCTTTCACCATACCGCCAATCAGAATGATCAAACACATGCTAAAAATTAACATGGGTACATATTGTATTGTCTGCTGATAGTCAAAAGGATTCGTAAAGATCACTACAATACTGAACCCCAGACAAATCAACATCCAGACAAACCCTAAAATATATTGTCTGCTTACTTTTGAAAACCTGGAACTGGTCCTGTCACTAATCATGCTGGAAATGATCTTTTCATTGATCATCTGAGTGGATTGTAATTTACGATCATATATTTTCCAGGCAGTCTTCAGTTCATCTAAGTTCATAATTTTCCTGTTTAATGATTTGTTCCAGTTTCCTTTTGATCCTGTTAAGTTTTACTCCGACATTCGACAGGGTAATGCCCATGATGTCACTGATCTCCCGGTAACTTTTCTCTTCCAGGTATAGCATAATAAGTGCTTTTTCTATGCGTGTTAACTGCTGTATCGCCTGATTCAACAATAAAGTGTTTTCATTCTCATCATGGAGCAATGAAATGGCCGGTATCTGAAATTCTGCGTTGGTTAGCGATTCTTTTTTGGGTTTCTTAATATCCTTGCGGAACTGCGAGATGGCAGTGTTCAATGCCACCCGGTACATCCAGGTAGTGAGTAAGGATTCCTTTCTGAAACCAGGGAAAGACTTCCAAAGTTGGAATACAATCTCCTGGAAGAGGTCTTCCTTATAATCTTTGTCCCGCCCGTACAGATGGCAGACCTTGTAAATAATTCCCCGATGCGTGTTGATCATACCGAGGAATTCTTTTTCGATTTCGTTCATCTGGTTAGTAAGTCGTAAAGAAGGAAAGAAACTTACAGGAAAGGTAATATTTTTGAGGATGGGCTCGCGCAAGTGTTGGTTGTGCTTAAAATTTTAAGCGATCAGGATGATGGGATTGCAATTCCTGAAGACGTTGTAGGGTGGGCCTTCAGTTATTTTACTCTATTTTTTATTTTGATTTGAGGAAGCAAGCGGACGCTTGCGGTCACTTCCGCACAAGGAGATCCTTACGTGAGAGGTGGGCGAGAGAAGGTTCTCAGATTCCCACGAAGAACAATTCCTCGGAGATACTCTTGGCGTTTAACGGCAGGCGTATGGGTTGATGGGCTTTTATCACATCGCTCTCAGAACCGTTCAATGACTGCAATTCTTCCCTTGGTATCCCGGTTAATTTTGCAATCAGGTTCCAGTCTGCTTCTTTTTTTGTGATATATGTTTTTATGGAGGGTGTAAAAGTTTCTCTTACCCCATTGATATAAAACTCCGCCCGACGGTTGTATTGACGCTGGATTTCGTTGGATGAGCGTATCATGGATTGTTTGCCTTTGGGTATGATGGCAAAACTGGTGGCGTCAACTCCATGTTTGGTGAGAAATGATACCACCGCTTCTCCCCTTTTTTGTGTAAGTTCAAAATTGTAGGCGCTGCTTCCACGATCGTCAGCATAGGAGTAGATCTCTACCTGCGCGCAGGGGTTTGCTTTTAAGTAATCCGCCAACTGATCCAACACCTGTGCAGCCTCCGGACGAACGACGTAGTGATCAAAATCGAAATAGACATTCTCCACATAAAGTGAATTTTGCTGATCTGAACCCATCGTCTGGATATTCTTTACCAGGGCACTAACCTGGCCTCCCGAAATTGATTCCAGCCGTAGAAAAAGTTTGCCGTCTCCAGGAACATCAGTAAAACGGAAATGGCCCTGTTCGTTTGTGTTCGTTATCTTTAATATTTCACCAAACTCATTCGCTAAAAGAATTCGCGCAGAATTTAGATTCCGCCCCGTATTCGAATCTATCAGCTGCCCCGTAATCGAGATCGCACCAGAAATACTGGTTGATTTGATGACCTCTGTTAACAGCCTGCTCGAATATTTCTGCTTTAACAACATCGCCTGAAACCGGATGTGTGATACCTCATTCAGCACTTCAAACTCGTCTGCACTCAAATCACAAAAATTTTCAATGGTATTTTCGATATTATTAAGTCTGTTCTCCACCATCTTATTCACCAGCCCCTTTCTTTCATAAGTAAGGTTATTATAGTCGATGGTTTCCTCATTTCGTGAAGCCAAAAGGTTTACATTTTCTGATTTCGCTGTTCTTGAAGTGAGACTTACCATGCGACTATCATTTCTGTTTTTCTGACTAAGCCTGGAGGCCAAACCGATTGGAGAGACATTTTTTCCGGAATAAATATCCAGACCCCCGTAGCCTCCGGACCGGTTACTGCTCCACAGCATATCCTTGCCGTTGAAGGCTATAAAACAATCGTCCTTTACAGAGTTAAAGGGAAAGTTGAGGTTGTATAATACCGTATCGCCGGCAGACTTTTTCTTAGCCATAAACAGGTCTAAACCGCCGTACCCGGGGTGACCATCGGACGCAAAAAATAAAACACCTGATAAATGAGCCAAGGCGGGAGAAAGTTCGTTCGCTTTTGTATTAATACTTTTGCCAGCATTGATAGGAGCGTTCCAATGGTTATCCGCTGCATGAATACTCATCCAGATATCGAACTGACCAAATCCACCGGGACGATTGGAAACAAAGTATAGCGTATCACCCCCTGGCGATATCGCAGGCTGTTTTGTTTCTGCATCCGGGAAATTTACATTTTGGTTTAAACGATTTGGGGCTGTCCATTTGTTATTTATGAACCGGCTTTCAAAGATGTGACATTTCTCTTCACAAATGGTAAAAAAATACCGGTCCCCTTTTCTGGTAAAGCTTCCGCTCCCATCGTTATACCGTGAATTAGTAACGGAAAATAGCTGCCTTGTTTTATCCCCCCAGGCATCACCAATCTTTTGAAAATAATAATTATCCGTAAAAGCTTCGCCATAGCGCTCATCAATCAAGGTCCGGTTTGAAGCAATCCTGCTGCTGGTAATAATCAATGTAGACGTGTCGCGGAAAGCAGGCGCAAAATCATTGTAGCGGGTGTTGACCCCTTCCATCAGTAGCTCAGGCTTGTAGGTAACCGAAACGCCGGCTTCCTGCCGGGCGATCTCGCATCCCGCTTTTTCAACAACGGCTTGTTCTACAAAATTTTCAAGTATCGAAGAATGCTCATTGAAAATTATAAACTGATCAAAGCGTTGCAATGCCTCTGCCACATTCCCATTCAGCTTCAGCATTAGCGCATAGTAAAATAGTGACAGGGGAAAATTATTCGGGTCAGTATAAAAAACCTTTAAGTAGTAAACTTCTGCCTCCGGATAGTTAAAGGTTTTGCGATAACATTCTGCCAACTTAAAGTCAATCGCCGGATCCGCCACATTAAAATGTAAAGCATCGGTATAATATTGTATTGCGAGATTGTACTGCTCTTCCTGAAAATATAGGTTCCCTTCCGCCACAGATCCTGTATAGTGGCTATTATCCTGGCCGTATGTGGCCAAAGTCAGCATGGTTAAAATTCCGGTAGCCTTTAAAAAGCTTTTCATGTCCTTAGTCAGTTGTCAGCGTTATATTTCGGAAACCCCGTAATAACTTACCCTCTCCCCCCAACACCTTACACTTCCACCCCTATACCTTTATACCTTATACCTTATACCTTTATACCTTTATACCTTATACCTTATACCTTTATACCCTACACCCTATACCCTATTACCCTATACCTTTATACCCTACACCCTATACCCCCTAAAACAAAGGAGAAGAAAACTTCTTCAACTCCTTCATGATACTGATCTTATAGGCGAAGGATATTTCCCAGGCATTTGCACCCTGAAAACTGCGGTCTAAGGATGAATTATTCGCATCATAGCTGAATCCAAAATTCCAGGCTGGCGTCATGATTCCTGTCGTCATGATAAAACTATCTTTAACCCTGTACCAGGCACCCAGACTCACTTTCACAGAAGAGACAGATCTAGAAATTATGTCTGATATGGAATATGCTGCATAGGCACCCACATTCATTTGCAATGTGTTCTGATATTGAATGAGATAGTTTGGCGAAATTTCAAGACCATTGCGGAAACTTTGCAGCATACCTCCATGGAGTTTGAACAGCGTGGCCGAAACCGCCTTTGAATCCTGATAAAATCCTCGTGGCCGGTTTAAGTTTGAAATGGCAAGACCCTGATAAAACATTTTCATGGGTTTGTAGTGCTGATCAATTACGAGACGCCATATTAAGCCGGCGTTGATCACGGGTGACGTTATCCGATTAGCGATCAGATTTTCTCCCGCCAGAGATCTGTCATATCCAATGACCGAGGAATATTGTGAGGACCATTGCAGATTATCCATATTGATATGTCTTTGTACAAATCCGAATTGCAGCGCTGTTGATATGATGTGTTTCCCTGTTCTGTTGAGGTGGAAATTATAACTGGAGGAAACGGAGACCCCATGAGAAACAAATTCACGATTGGGACCGGCCTCGTCCGAAAAGGCAGAGGCGCCAAAACCGCCGAGATGCTTGCTGCGTACGCCTTGTTGAATGATGGGATGAATGGCGCTGAACTGAAAAGTTTTAAAGGGCAGATTAACGCCTGCCCATTGTGTGCGGTAGTTCATGCCCAGCACCACATCCTTTTCCAATCCAGACAGGGCAGGATTCAGATACAGCCCGGTGGAATAGAACTGTGAAAAGACAGGATCCTGCGCCTGGATATTCAGATATCCAAGAACTAGCAGCGGGATTACTATGATGTAATTCTTCAATTTAATAGAGGATAGAGATGACACCTTTTTTTTCTAATCTTTTTCCTGTTTTATCGTAAGCAATGAGCCTGTATGGATATGGACCACTTATCAGATGATCCCCATTCAGTCCGCGTCCATCCCAACCGCTGGTTTTCATATTTTCCAGAGAATTATTTTCATATACCAGGGAACCCCATCGGTTAAAAACCTCGAACTGAAAATTTTCGTCGTCGAGCCGATCACCAAATATTTTAGCTTTTTGATTTTCAACGTTTGACGCTTTTGGGGATAATGCGTTTGAAAAATAAAAATCAGCCTCTGCCCAGTCTTCCGAAGATTCTCCCAGCATGATAATGGGCGCTGTCACAAGGTTTCTTGTACGGAGCTGATCCTTTTCCTGCGAAAGTTCTACATCCTCGATGGCCAGGAAGGGTGTGTTCCAGTCACTGCCTGCCACCAAGATCATTTTGTTTATGTCAATGAAGTGCGAAGGATCAAATTCAAGGGCCACGGCGGAACCGCCAAAGTGACCCACGATATCTTTGCGTTGCCAGTATAACCCGTTTTTGACAATGGTATTTTCCACCGTTATAACAGGGGCATTTTCAAGAACTTCCACTGAATATTTTGCTGTCGTCCCCTTCACATCCAAAAATTCAATCGGGGCATAAATTCCATTTTTACCTAGCGGGAAAAACTTGTAGCCAGTCCCCTCTACCGTCATCGCACCTTCAACATAACTTTCTTTGGAACCCCCATGAACGATTGCCTTTTCATTCAGGCTGAGTTCATTCTTTTCGGGAACCTCAAGATTGCCCTGTATGAGATGCAGTTCATCCGTAATATTTAGCGATCCTCTAATGAATTTGGTACCCCATCCTTTTACTAACAATTTTTGAAGTTTGTCATTATGGGTAATTCGTTGGGGAGTATTTCCATAAACTTCCAGGGCGCCTTTTCCCCTGTATAATCCCTGATTGGTCCAATCCTGAGAGACCCCAATGAGTCCGTCATTTATCAAAAGTCCGGAGTTATCGATTTCCCCGTCAACATATATGTTAACTTCGTTTATGTAGAGGTTCGATTGGTTGTAAAGGCCCTGACCCCACGAGGAGTAATGGATAGTTAACACGCCCATAAATAATAGAAACCTGTGGGGTGACATAAGACTGGATAAATTCCGGAGCTTTTTTTTCATTCCTGATATTTTATCTTCACGCCGTATAACCTTTGTGTTGCATCGGCAGGTTCATTGATGGCATCATCGTTATTGGTGTCGAAAATCACCAGTAGCCTGTAAGAATACTTTTCCAGATCAATGACTTCCAGTCCATTGAATGATTGAAACGATTGCGCATTAACTTCGGAACTGCTTCCTGATGACTCCCAACTGATGATTTCCTCATTATTTCCTGGAAGGCTTTTGCGCATCAGTTTAACTTTCAAGGTGCGTGAGTCGTTGTCCATATAGTACACCGTTAATTCTTTCATTACAGAGGCATGTGGCAGGTTGAGGGAAGCCATGATCTGTTCACCTTGATTGTTCTGGCTCACGGTAACAAATGTGTTTTCGGTTTCAAAAACTACCATGTTAGCGGGCCTTATGCTATTGCTGGCTTTTAATCCGCGAAAGCTCAGCGGATCAATACTGAGAAATTTAGTTTCTATTAAATTATCGGCGTGAGACTTTACCCATGCACCATCACTCCAGAACAAAAATGATTTGAGGTCAGTATCAAAGACGATAAGTCCGTTCTCCGATGGTGAAGAAGGGTTGATTGATGTTCGCTGGGCGGAGGAAAGTTGAGGAAGGATTATTCCCTGGTTGGCTTCCGGTGGATTTAGAATAAGAAGCGCATTTTCTTTTGTCGTCATTTTTCCAATGACAACTGATTTTTTTTCTTTTGGCTGCGCAATCCCGGTCGTGCAAAATAGTGCGGAGAGACAAATCAATAAGGTCGTTCTCATTCAGGTTGGATTTTTGATCCATTTAGGTATTGGCCATTTTATCTGTTCTGGATAGCATGGACCGGCAGTAGATAAACCTTTATGCCCAATGGCCGCTTCGGTTGGTAATCAGGAGATTTTGTCGTTATTTTCACTGAAATGGCGTTTAACTGCCGCTTCATTTATTTAAATTAATAATAATTGGGGACGTTTCTACACAAAAACCTGACTTTATGAGATACTTTACTACAGTTTTGTTATGTGCTTGTATTTCAATTGTTTATGGACAGAAATCGATGGATGAAAAGTTGAAAAAATTAGGGATCGAGTTGATCGTTCCCACGAAACCCATCGCCAATTATGCAAAGGCCGTCCGAACAGGTAATCTCATATACCTATCCGGCCATGGACCCACCAAAGCAGATGGTACGGACTTCACCGGCAAAGTTGGCCAGGACCTTACGCTGGAGGAGGGGGTTGAAGCAGCCAGGCGGACCGCCATTTCGTTGCTCTCCACATTGAAGATGGAACTTAAGGGAGACCTCAGCCGTGTAAAAAAAGTGGTGAAAATCAATGGATGGGTCAATTGCCCGGCTGACTTTAAAGATCAGCCAAAAGTAATGAACGGATGTTCCGATTTGTTGGTGGCCGTGTTCGGTGAAAAAGGAAAGCATGCCAGAACTTCATTAGGCACAAACGCCTTGCCTTCCAATATTGCCATCGAGATCGAGATGATTGTCGAAGTGGAGTAGCCAAATCCAAATACACAAAGGACATGGGTGAATACGCGGAGTTTCACAAAGATTTTTCAACTCGCACGCCGATCCAATTTTTTTTCCTTCAACTCGGAGTTCATTATTTACATTTTAGAATCTGTCACCATCCCCTTGTCAATTGCAAAATTGCCCAATTGTCAACTAACATCCCCCATCCACTCAAAAACCGTATAATGATCTCCATTCATGCCCAGCGATTGATACACCTTTTGCGCGCGGGAATTAGACTTATCTACATAAAGCCGCAAACCGATAATGGTTGGGTCTTGGGATATTGTTCTGATGATATGGTCGTACATATGTTTGAACACCCCTTGCCGGCGATGGCTTTCTAACACGTAGACTGATTGTAACCACCATACCATCCCATTTCGCCAATCACTCCATTCATAGGTAATCAGGTAACACCCAATAACTTTTGACGCTATTACCGCGACATAGTAAGTGCCTTTGCCAGGGTCATCAAATAAGGCCTTGATTCCTGCTGAAGCAACTTCTCTATTTAATTGAATGCTTTCCGTTTCAGCTGCAAGGCGGAGTTGAAAATCAGTGAGGAGTTTAATGTCTTCTGGTTTTGAAGGTCGGATGCTAACCATAATTAAAACTTTGAGTTTTTAGCGGGAGTGAGTGGTGATGCGCGACCTCGCCGCCAAAGGCAGGCGCATAAAATTTTACAGTGCCTGCTGAATATCGTCAAGCAAATCAGTAACCTCCTCAATACCCACGGATAGTCTTACCAGTTTATCGGTCACACCAATGGCCTGGCGGTCGGCTTCATTCATTTTAGCATGCGATGTTTTCGCCGGAGATGTTATGGTAGATTCAACGCCCCCTAAACTGATCGCTCGTTTGATGAGCTGTAGTCTGCTCATAAATTTGTGGGCATCCGTTTTTACTTCGAAAGATAACATTCCCCCAAATCCTCCTGGCATTTGTGCTTTAGCGATTTCATGACCCGGATGATCCGGTAGCCCCGGAAAATACACATTGCCAATGCGCGAATCTTTTTTCAGGAATTCAGCTATTGTCTGAGCGCTCATGTTTTGTTGGCGTACCCTAAGCACCAGCGTCTTCAAGCTTCTTTCCACGAGCCAGCAGGTGTTGGCATCAAGTGATCCGCCAAAATGGATCGCGCTTTCGCGGATTCGGGCACCCAGCTTTTTTGAAGTGAGTACCGCGCCACAACAAATATCACTGTGTCCTCCGATATATTTGGTTCCGCTGTGCGTTACGATGTCAATCCCCAACTCAAACGGATTTTGATTAACGGGAGAGGCAAAAGTGTTGTCGATGATGGTAATCAACCCGTGTTTTCTGGCTATGGCAGCCACCGCTCTGATGTCAGTAATCTTTAAGGTTGGATTGGAAGGGGTTTCGATATAAAGTATCCTCGTTTCAGGTCTGATGGCTTTTTCAAAATTTTCCGGGACATTGCCATCTACCAACGTAAACTCCATTCCATATCGTGGAAGTTCAGTAACAACTGCGTTGTATGTTCCTCCGTAAAGATCATTCTGAAGGATGGCATGATCTCCTGTTTTCATCATGGCAAAGACAGACGTGAGAATTGCGGCCATCCCTGAGCTGAAGATTAAACCTTCCTCCGCATTCTCGAGGGCCGCGAGTTTTTCGGCCACCGCTTTTTGGTTAGGGGTATTGAAGTAACGTGGGTACAAAGTTGAATCCACGTTTTCGTAATCATATGCGGAGGATGGAAATATCGGGGTAACCGTTCCTTTATAACGCTCGTCTCCATAGGAGCCGGCATGAACGCTTTGTGTTAACTTGGATGTTTTTTTGGGACCTTTCATGGTGAAATTAAAGGCTTAAATATAGAGGTAATATGTGCTTTCGGATGCCAATAGACAAAAAAGATTCGGTGAGATCCCTGATATTTGGCTCTGAACAAGGCGCAACATTACCAGTCAACAAATTCTTACCAAACCGCGAAATTGTTCGGAATATTACTTCAGTGTTATTAAACAGTGAATACGGACCGCTATGCTAAACAACGGCACGCGTTTTTACGTTATTTGAATTGTCATCAACCACTACACTTATGACAAGCACAAATCAGAAACAGGAGATCCTGAAAACGCTGAGCAGCCTGGATTCTATTCAGGCTGAAAAAGTTTTGGATTTTATGAAAGGCCTTAAGAAGAGTAACTCCAGTGAAAGGCATTACGAGACCATTAAACGCCAAGCGATGAAAGAAATCAGCCAGGCGCTAAAAGGTCGGCAAATGCATTCGAGTTTTTAATCGAGCCAAAACCTCTCAAGGATTTGGAGGCGCAAGGTTGACGCTCGCGTTACACGCTGGGGCTTCGGTCGCCAGGTGCCCTTCCCATCCAAAAATTTTTCAATTCATGGAATGGAGTCGATTCTGCTGATGGCAATATGTATCAGGAATCAGACCTTCTTAGTTCCATCGGGAATAGGAAGCCGGAAACAATACAATACTTCAACACTACTTTAATTGTATTTCACATAATGCTCCCACTTCTCGATGGCATTTTTAAAGTCATCGGGCAAGTCAGAGTCAAAACGCATTTTTTCGTTTGTTTCGGGGTGGGTGAAGCCCAGCGTCTTGGCATGAAGGGCCTGCCTCGGTATCAGTTTAAAGCAGTTTTCAACAAATTGTTTGTATTTGGAAAATACGGTTCCTTTGAGAACCAGGTCACCGCCATACATCGCGTCATTGAATAACGTATGGCCTATGTGTTTCATGTGCGCCCTGATCTGGTGTGTTCGCCCGGTTTCTAACCGGCATTCAACGAGGGAAACGTACCTCAGATCCTGCAAAAGTTTAAAGTGTGTAATGGCGGTTCTTCCAAAATCTCCTTCCGGAAAGGCTACTGTCATCCGTCTGTCTTTGAGACTTCGCCCTACGTGAACGTTAATGGTGCCCTGAGGTGGGTCTGGTACACCCCAAACGATCGCCCAGTAGGTGCGTTCAATGGTGTGGTCGAAAAATTGTTTCGCCAGGCGGGTAAGTGCCCGCTCAGTTTTTGCGATAACGAGTAATCCTGAAGTGTCTTTATCTATCCGGTGCACGAGGCCCGGCCTTCCTTCATTACCCTGCATTTGCGGTAACTGCTGAAAATGATAAGCAAGCGCGTTGACAAGGGTTCCAGCCCAATTCTGGTAGGCAGGATGTACCACCATTCCCGCTGGTTTATTGATGATCAGCAAGTGGTCATCTTCAAAGACAATGTTCAGGGGTATATTTTCAGGAACAACGTCCTTTACCCTGGGCGGATCAGGTAGGGAAACCGTAACAACATCGTTAGGATGTACTTTGTAATTAGGTTTAACGGGCAATTCATTCACCTTCACAAATTCATTATGAATCCCGTCCTGGATCTTTGTCCGGGTCGCATTCGGCAAACGCGCCATTAAGAATTTATCGATCCGAAGCAGGGCCTGGCCACCATCTACCACAATCCGGTGGTGTTCAAACAGGGCATCTTCCTGGTCATCGATAAGTAATTCCTTTTCATCCATTCGGCAAAGCTAATCAAGGCCAGTCAACTTTTTGTATGAGAAGCATCTGAGCCTTTATCGAATGTGTCACCATTGCATCATATCCTGGATGTTTTAGAATAATGAGAATGACTTTTTGAAGATTTAAGCTCACTGGCGCGCGTTTTATAAGATTCTTCGTCTATGTGGGGAACCAACCACTAACTTTTACAGGGCTCCTGCGTTAAAAGTGTTTTATTTGCCCGCTGGTTTATTTTGATTTTATGCGCTCAGTAATATTTATTTTGTTGTTTTTAGGATCTTTTTCCTGTATTGAAAAAAAAACCTTGCATTCCGACTCCGACCTGTTTCTTGCGCCGAAGTCTGTGGCAGAACTGACGGATAGAAAATTGCATGAAGTGTCGGGTCTGGCGGCGAGTGCGAATAACCCGGGCTTACTTTGGACACACAACGACAGCGGAAATGAAGCAGTGATTTATCTGGTAGATGATCACCTCACCATCCAGTTAGCGTGTCGGATAAAAGGGGTTAAAAATCGCGACTGGGAAGATATTGCCGTAGGACCGGGTCCTACGAATGGAAAGAGCTATGTATATATCGCTGACATTGGAGACAATAACGCCCGGTATTCATTCAAGCATATCTACCGGTTTGAGGAACCCATACTGGATCCCCAAAAGCAGGAAGTTACCATCACCGAATTTGATACGATAACGTTCAGGCTTGAAGGTGAAAATAAAGACACCGAGGCCATTATGATCCATCCCAGGACTAAAGATTTATTTATTGTGTCCAAACGCGAAAAACCGGTTTACCTCTACCAACTGAAATATCCCTACAGCAGCAATGCGGACACGCCCACGGCAGCAAAGGTGATGTCACTGCCCCTTACCCAGATTGTTTCAGCAGGCATTTCAACCGACGGTAACGAGATCTTAATGAAGAACTACGACAATATTTATTATTGGAATATAAAAAACAAAACCATCAAGGAAGGGCTGCAGGAACAACCACAAAAACTAAGATACATTGAGGAGCCCCAGGGTGAAGCGATCACTTTCACGCGAAATGGCAACGGGTTTTACACCTTAAGTGAAAAATTGTTAGGAGAAAAAACCTTCCTGTATTTTTATTCCAGGGGTCACCCCTGAACTACATGGTTTTATTTTTCCATCGGCCACTCTTCATGTAGAAGAAAGCCATTGAAAACATCGATAGCCAATACACCCATTCCGATGCCCAGCCCCAGGTGATAGGCAGTCTCCAGTATTCCAGTATCATGTAAACATAGATGACATAAATGATCAGGGTGATGATTTCAATCATCAGGTTAACGGTGGTATTCCCTGTTCCGGTTACGGCGTTCAGCCACACCGGTCCAATGGACATGAAGAGCAAGGCAACCGATACTACTCTCACGACAGGGATGGCATCGCGAATAAATTCTTCGCTTTGTCCATAGAAGGAAAGAAACCACTCAGGCCAGATGTTCAAGAAAATAAACATCACCAGGGAAATAGAAAAACTGACTTTTATAATTTTTATTACCAGGCCCATGACATCCTCTTCCCTGCCTTGTCCGATAATATTACTCACCATGGTATTCGTGGTGGAAGCAAAGGACCACGAGAATATTCCGAACAAGCCAAAAATATTGCGCATCGTATTTGAAATTGCCAGTGCTTTTTCACCATGGTGTTCCATGAGGATGTAAAAATATTCCCACGTAATGATGCTGATGGAAAATTGCGCAATGAGCGGAGATGATCGCACCAGGATTAATTTTGCCAGTGCCCCATCCCATCGTATGTCTTCAAAAAATGCGAATGATTTGTGGATCCCTTTCAAGCGGATCACCGCGTAAATCACCAAAAGCCCTGTGAACTCGGCAATGATGGAGGCATAGGCAGCCCCGTTGAATCCGATTTCAGGCATGCCGAGTTTGCCGTAAATCAATCCATAATCCAGTATTATATTCGTTAGTGCTTCTGCCAGCGTACCCCATACGAGCAGTCGGGTCTGGTTTGTACCGACGAGCAAGGCATTGCGCATAATGTATAAATAGAGAAAGGGCAATCCCCAGATTCGGATGCGCAGGAAGTGGATGGCTTTGTCCGCTATTTCGACATCATGAATGGCGGCGCGCAGAATGGAGGGGGCCGCGATATAGGTAATGAAAATTCCAAAGAATGAAATGACCAGGGCGATCCATACACCGTGAAAAAAAATTCTACCGATATCTTTCGGTAAATTCTGACCTGCGCGACGTGCGATCAAAGCCTGAAGGCCATTGTTGAGGCCATTGCCGATGACTGCAAAGATGAGGTAATAGACGCCAGTGATTCCTGCGACGGCCAGTTCCATCTGACCAAGTCCGCCAAGAAAAATATTGTTGGTAATGAAATTGATCTGAGGTACCACCATCGCCAGGGATATGGGCAATGCCAGGTTTAAGATCGACTTATATCCGGTTGAAAGTCTTAATTCCATTTCCTTGACGGGATGGCAAAGCTAAAAATAATTAGGCGTTGTAGAGGGTGGTGTTTTGCATTACTTGACGCGCAAGCGGCCTTGGAATTTTATAGGCAAAAGCGCTCCCTTGCGTGAGTCAAATTACCCCCTGCGCCTGCATCGCCCGGGCGACTTTTAGAAAACCCGCGATGTTGGCCCCCGCCATATAATTGCCGGGCTTGCCATACTCTTTTGCGGCAGCGAGACACGTGTCATGAATATTTTTCATGATGGCGTGAAGCCGGTCGTCTACCTCTTTGGCAGTCCAGGAGGTACCCATATAATTTTGGGTCATTTCAAGTCCGGAGGTGCCTACTCCTCCGGCGTTGGACGCTTTTCCGGGGGCATACATTACTCCATTATCGATAAGGGTATTCACACCTTCAATCGTGGTGGGCATGTTCGCACCTTCACCCAGTAATTTGATACCGTTTCTCACAAGATTTCCCGCATCTTTACCATTCACTTCGTTCTGCGTTGCGCACGGGAAAGCACAGTCTGCTTTAATGGCCCAAACAGGATTGTGGTCGGCCTTTGAATCAAGATCTTTGTAAACCACATTTTTAAATTGATCAGCATATTCTCTGATCCTGCCCCTTCGATTATTTTTCAGGTCTTTCAAAAAAGCCAGCTTCTCCGTTGTGAATCCACTTTCATCGTAAATGTATCCGGTGGAATCAGATGCTGTCACCGCCCTGCCACCCAGTTGAATGATTTTTTCAATGGTGTACTGCGACACATTACCCGAACCAGAAACGAGGCAAATTTTATTCTTGATGGAATCGTTTTTGGATTGCAACATGTTTTCAGCAAAATAAATCAGTCCGTAACCCGTGGCTTCGGTGCGCATTAAACTACCGCCCCAGCCAATACCCTTACCGGTAAGTACACCCGTAAATTCATTTTTGATTTTTTTGTATGCGCCAAACAGGAACCCGATTTCTCTTTCGCCCACTCCAATATCGCCGGCAGGTACGTCCAGCCGGTGATGTATATGCCGGGCAAGTTCCATCATAAAGGCCTGACAAAATTTCATTACCTCGTTGTCCGATTTCCCTTTAGGATCAAAATCACTTCCGCCTTTTCCTCCCCCCATGGGAATGCCCGTCAGTGCATTTTTGAAAGTCTGTTCAAACGCTAAAAATTTTAGGATACCCGGTGTCACGGATGGATGGAAGCGCAATCCACCTTTGTAAGGACCAATGGCGCTGTTCATCTGAACGCGGTACCCCCTGTTTACCTGCACTTCACCCTTGTCATCCAACCAGGTTACCCTGAAACTGATCAGGCGTTCAGGCTCCACGATGCGTTCGAGTATTTTGGATTTTTCAAAGGCCGGATGTTTTTCAAGTACGGGAATAAGGGAGGGTAGGACCTCTTCAGCAGCCTGAATGAACTCAGGTTCATTCGGATTGCGCTGTTTGACTTTGCTAAGGACTTCCTGGATGTTCATAAATTCATAATCGATTCAAAGATGGCCCAAGTTAACAGGGAAAAGTTTCACGACACAATGAGTGACCATTTAAGGCACCGGGGTCAGCAAAGAAAATAAATTGAAACGCAATCACGACTAAGGAGTCAAGATCACGGAAGCTGCATAGAATATTTTTCACAATTGCCGGAAGAAGTTAGCATAATACAAGTTAAAATAATTTAATTGTCATAGTGATCAGAATTTGTCCTAACTATTAATCGTATGCGTGAGAAGAAAATTGCTATCCTGGGCGGGGGAAACCTCGGAACGGCTATCGCCGAAGGGTTGATGAAGAGTAAGTTCGTTTTGCCCCGGCAGATTACGGTAACCCGCAGAAATGTGGATGCCATTCACCACCTGAAAAATTTGGGGGTAACTGTGACCAGTGAGAACGATACGGCTGTCAAAAACAGTGATGTGATCATTGTTTCCCTAAAACCCTATAATGTAAGGGAGGTGCTGGAAGGAATAAAATCGAATTTTAATCCTCAGAAACATATTGTGATCAGTGTGGTTACCGGAGTGTTGCTGAAGGACCTATCGTCCATCATTGACCATGGGGTTCCTATTTTCAGGGCTATGCCCAATACCGCGATAGCCATACAGGAATCGGTCACATGTATCTGTCACAGCGGGGCAACCGAGGCTCAGGTAAACTATGTATCGGAGCTTTTCAATCAACTCGGTATTACCATTCCCATCGATGAAAAATTGATGGATGCTGCCACCGTACTTGGCGCATGTGGTATAGCCTATGCGTTGCGTTTTATCCGCGCGGCGACGCAAGGAGGAATTGAAATTGGGTTTGATGCCAAAACGGCCAATCTCATTTCAGCACAAACGGTAAAGGGCGCGGCTGAATTATTGCTGAAACTGAACCGTCATCCGGAGGAAGAGATCGATAAGGTGACTACCCCTAAAGGTTGCACCATTGTAGGTTTGAACGAGATGGAACACCGCGGTTTCAGCTCTTCCCTGATCAAAGGGATTAGTGCTTCCTATGACAAGATCGTGAAGTAGGCGATTCCTTTAAGTCCCCTCCTTTTTTTCAAAGAGGGGAC
>JBDSIM010000212.1:0-4119 GCA_039917935.1 Cyclobacteriaceae bacterium
GCATAGCAGAGACCACAAAAGCAGTCTTACCCATACCCGGTCTCGCCGCAATAATGACGAGATCTGATTTTTGCCATCCGGAGGTCATTCGGTCCAGGGAGGTGAACCCGCTCGGCACACCTGTCAAACCATCTTTGTGATCTTTCAAAAGCTGGAGTTCCTGAATCGCCCGGGCCATGAGATTACGCATGTTATCGTAATTCTTGCGGAGATTGGAATCAGATATTTGAAAAACGGATTGTTCGGTTTTGTCGAGCAGCTCAAAAACATCGGTGGTATCTTCATAGGCGTCATGCTGGATCTGGGACGCAATATGAATGAGCTCCCGCTTAATCGCCATCTCGATAACTACACGCGCGTGATATTCAATATTGGCTGCTGAACTGACTTTAGCCGTAAGTTCTGCTATTATATAGGCTCCTCCTATCAGTTCAAGCTTGGCATTCTTTCGCAACTGATTAACCACCGTGCGCATATCCACGGGCTCTGATGCTTTAAAGAGATCAATAATTGCCTGATAAATCTCCTTGTGGGCATCGGAATAAAAATGATCAGGCTTCAAAAATTCCACTACCGCATTCAAAGCGTTTTTTTCCAGCATGAGGGCGCCGAGTACGGCCTCTTCCAGATCAAGCGCCTGAGGTGGCAGCTTACCTAAACTTTCCGAAATGTCTCTCGGAACTAATTTATTAGACTTACCGCTTAACCTCAGGGACATTGATCTTCCTTGCTCCATACAGTGGTTGTTGTACGTTTTTCATTTGATTCGTCAAACGTACATTTATAGTTCCTTCGTTTTTCCACAATAGTGGGTGTTAACTACTTGTGCATAAGTTGTGAATAAACGAAAAGTACGTGACAACTGATGTCGGAAATAATTTGTATAAAATCCGGAATCACGCTCCATTTTTAAAGCCCGAACATTTTCTTTTACTTTAGCCGGAATTTATTATCCATGCAGCAGTTACATCAGCGAATACATTTTATTGCCATTGGCGGGAGCGTTATGCACAACCTTGCCATCGCTTTGAAACAAGCTGGTCATGAGATCTCTGGCTCAGATGATGAGATTTTTGAACCTTCGCGCACTGCTTTGGCCAAATATGGCATACTTCCGGAAAAAGAAGGATGGCACCCGGGAAAATTAGACAAGGGCATTGACATCGTCATACTGGGCATGCACGCCGCCAAAGACAACCCGGAGTTACTTCACGCCCAGGAACTTGGCTTAAAGATCTTATCCTTCCCCGATTATATTTTTGAGCAATCAAAAGATAAACAGCGCATTGTGATCGCCGGAAGTCATGGCAAAACCACCATCACTGCCATGATCATTCACGTTCTCACCTTTTGCAACAGAAACTTTGACTACGTGATTGGTGCCCGAGTCAGGGGAATAGAACAAACCGTCAAACTTTCAGACGCTCCCCTGATTGTCATTGAGGGCGATGAGTATCTTGCTTCAGCCCTGGATCCAACCCCAAAATTTTTGAGATACCAGCACCACATCGGCCTGATCAGCGGCATTGCATGGGATCACGCCAACGTTTTTCCAACCGAAGAAGAATATGTAAGGCAATTTGATTTATTCGCCGACGAAACTCCGAAAAGTGGTATTCTTATTTATTGTGACCAGGATGCCATGGCCCTGATCATTGGGAGAAAAGAACGCCCTGACGTATCCGCCATATTTTACAAAAGTCATACGCATTCCAATGACGCGAAAGGACATTGCGCGTTAATCTACAATAAAGAGAAGTTCCCCGTCCAAATTTTTGGAAGCCATAACTTTCAAAATGTGAGCGGCGCTAAAGAAGTGCTGAAAAAAATTGGCATCACCAACGAACAATTCTATAAAGCGATTGGCTCTTTTCAGGGGGCGGCTGGCAGGCTGGAAATCCTGAAAGAATACGACACGGTAACGATTTACAAGGACTTTGCGCATGCGCCTTCGAAAGTTAATGCCACCGTAAAAGCAGTGAAGGAAATTTATCCGTCCCGCGAACTCGTGGCTTGTGTGGAACTTCATACCTTCAGCAGCCTGAATAAAAAATTTCTACCCCAGTATAAAAACACATTAAAAAACGTTCACACCCCCGTCGTCTATTTTAATCCGGAAAAAGTCAGAGATAAAAAGTTAGAAGCCCTATCTGAAGGCGAGATTAAATCCGCTTTTGCAAATCCCGGTATTAAAGTTTTCGACAACACCGCGAATCTGGAACTTTTCTTACTCTCACAATCGTGGACAAACAAAAACTTGCTCTTAATGAGCTCGGGAAATTTTGGAGGGATGGATGTCAAACAACTCGCAGAAAAAATTCAGGGCCGGTAGCCAAGCATGTCCTATAATTTTATAACACGCCCCAGTCTTAATATGAAACTCCATCTTCGCAATCCGCTATGTTTTTTTGATATTGAATCAACCGGTACCAATATTACCCATGATCGCATTATCGAAATTGCATTTATTAAAGTAATGCCGAACGGAGAGGTGCACCGAAAGACGAATCTCCTAAATCCAACAATACCCATTCCCGCTGAAAGTTCGGTTTTCCACGGAATTTTCGATGACGACGTAAAAGATAAGCCCACTTTCAAGGATGTGGCAAGAGAGTATGCGCGTTTTCTGGAAGGCGCCGACCTATCCGGCTTCAGTATTTTAAAAATGGATGTGCCGATGCTGGTCGAAGAATTCCTCCGGGCTGGTGTGGACTTTGAATATCACAAAAAGAAAATTATTGATTCTCAAAAAATTTTTCACTTGATGGAGAAACGGACACTGGCAGCAGCATATCGTTTTTACATACAGAAAGATTTACAGGAATCGCACACTGCCGAAGCCGATACAGAAGCATCGATGGAAGTGCTGGCAGCCCAGGTAGAAAAATATGACGGTCAGGATGTCAACGATCCTTCAGGGAAAAAAATTGGTGAAATCAGAAACGACATGGAAGTGTTGAGCAGAATGATCTCCGCCGACATGGTAGACCTTGCCGGCCGAATGATCAGAAATGAAAAAGGGGAAGAAATATTTAATTTTGGAAAGCACAAAAACAAAAAGGTTGTCACCGTCTTCAAAGACGAACCAGCGTATTATGATTGGATGATGAATGGGGATTTTCCCCAGGATACCAAACGGAAACTGACCGAGATTAAGTTGCGGGGATTTAAGAAATAATTGGCTGAACCAGGATTTTTAGGGGCCAAAAAAATATTCTCTGTGATCTCCGTGTACGGCATTTTCTTTGCACACGTCAAAACCTGCTGCGCTACCAGCCTAAGGCGAAAAAAATAAAAGCCTGAACAATCCTGATCACCTCTGAATCCATTGAATTCAATTTCCTTAAGAGATTTTTGTGGCTTCCACCGTGGTTTTTTTGTGTTATTGGATTTGTAATCTAATGCTTAAACTTCTTCTCCCCTACCGGGATATTTGTTGCAAGATGATTTACGACCGGAGGAATTGGGCAGGAAAAATGGGGACTATAACTGCAATATGGGTTATATGCCATATTGAAATCCACTACCACCTCGTCATCGGCTGGAATTCTGAATTCAATATAACGACCAACATCGTAAGTTGTCTCACCGTTCGTGAGGTCTGTAAAAGGAATAAATAAATAATCTTGATAACCCGGGCGCTGCATGATGTCCGGACTCTGATATCTTCCATTAGGTCGAAATTCAGAAACGCGATTGGTGTCTCTTCAATCATAACGATAAAATCTTTTACGGGTGCGTAGTAGTCACCACCTTTATTTTTGGCAATGTATTTCTTAGCTGCCAGCGTTTTCAAGTCAATCTTCATTTGTCACTTTCTGTTATTTCAGCGTGCATTGTAGCACCATTTTTCAGCGCGCTGGCTGAAGTCGATTTTAATTTTGTACCTTTGAAAAACACCAATAAAAAAGCCTTATAAATCAACGACTTACAAGCGTGTTTTTCATTATTCTGACACGATGCATACACGGGTACTGGTGCATTTTTCAGAAAAGTCGTTAAATTCACTTATTTTAAAAATAAAGCTATATGAATCAACGACTTACAGCAATTGTCTGCTAGGATTGTATACAGTATTTTACTATGAAATTCGCAACCCCAGAAACCACACATCTAACC
>JBDSIM010000213.1:0-7330 GCA_039917935.1 Cyclobacteriaceae bacterium
ATTCAAAACCATTTTTTGTTCCTGAGTTTTGAAAAAAACGGGAAAATGTAAAAATTTTCCTTTTTAGTCAGCCCCAGGGCTCCACAAACGTTCAGACGCACAATAGTAGATGGGTGAGGTGATTTCCTGGTCTGATAAAGTATAGCAGTTATGCAGGTGACCGGGACGCTTAGCCCAAAGGTGACGTGATTCCTTAATCTAAATCCCTACCCTCTCTTTTTTTTAATTTAACTTTTAACTCCGGAATGTCGATCGTTACAATTTGCCAAATCAGGTGGGTATCAATTCCAAAATACTCGTGAACTAAAATATTCCTCAGGCCGGCCAATTCCTTCCATTCAATGTCTGGAAACTTGTTTTTTGTATCGTCTGTGATGCAACGGGCAGCTTCACCAATAATCTCAATTTGTTTGATCGAAGCAAACCGTATCATTGAATTAGACTTGAATTCCTTAATATCAATGTCTTTGGTGTATAGTTCAATTTCCTTGATAGCAGCTTCAATGTGCAGGATACGCTGAACGTCGCCTATCCTACCTCTCATAAATTAGTTGCTTGTCTTGATTGATAAAAGGGCGGATATGGTGAGATACTGAATTTTCTGAAACTAAATCCACTTTTTTATTTAATACCTCCTCTAACTGGTTCTTTATTTTAACAAACCCAATACCGATGTGTTTTGAGTAATCCAATTCGACTAAAATATCAACATCGCTATCCTGATCTGCCTCGCCTCTTATAAAAGAACCAAATAAAAATGCCCTTTTTACCGGCTTGTCCAGAAAAACACCTTTTATTAATTCAATATCGTTTGCAGAAAGTTTCATAAACAAAAATACAAAATTTTGTTGGAATAGTTGAGGTGATTCGCCCGATCAAATGCGCATCCGTGTGCCAGAAAGCGCATCGATTTTACACAACTTTCCTGTGGCACACATTCCTTGATTGCCATAAACCCCCCGGTTAAAACCGGGGGCTACAACATGCGTCGCCCCTACAGGGCTTTTGAATGCAAAGCACACGAATCCTTTCAGCCTCCAGCGCTTATGGCTCGCGCCCGATATCTGTAATTTACTCGAGACTCTCCGTGATCTTTAGCTCACGTTCAGAAGCACTCACGAAATTCATATTGCCAACATCTGAAGTCGCATAAAAATAAAAAAATTTCCTCCGCGTAACTCTATGATTTGCATTTGGTATTTCTAAACCGTAGATAGGGTAAGGTGAACCCTTTGCACTATGCTATTGAAATGATGATATTTAGAATTAATGAATATAAAATGGAACCCTACATTCTTTTAATCGCCTGCCAGGACCGCAAAGGATTGATCTACAACATAACGAAAATCCTTTCTGAGCATAATTTGAATATTGTCAGCAATGGTGAATTTGTGGAAAAGGAGACGAATACTTTTTTCATGCGTACCGAGTTTGCCGGGTCTTTGGCGAAAGGCGAAATAATAAAAGAATTTCATGAAGTCCTTCCAGAAGGCGCTGTTATTCAGCTAATAAAAAAAAGAAAAAAAGAAATTATCATTCTTGCCACGAAAGAAAGCCATTGTGTGGGCGATTTACTCATGCGGCATTATTCCAATGCGCTGAGCGTAAACATACTGGCCATCATCAGCAATCACGATTCCCTCAGAGCGCTCTCGGAAAAATTCAATATCAATTTTCACCACCTCAGTCATGAGGCCAAATCCAGGGAAGAACATGAAGCCGTTTTAATGAACACCATTAAAACATACCAACCGGATCTTCTTGTGCTGGCAAAGTATATGCGGATCCTTTCGAAAGATTTTATTGCAGCGTTTCCCAACAGGATCATCAACATACACCACTCATTCTTACCCGCTTTTGTTGGGGCAAACCCTTATGAAAAAGCCTATAAAAGAGGTGTGAAGATTATCGGTGCTACCGCGCACTTTGTTGATGAAAGTTTGGACGAAGGACCGATCATCGCCCAGAATGTGATTCCGGTAAGCCATTCCCACAATGCCAATGACATGGCGCAAGCAGGAAGAGATGTGGAAAAGATTGTTCTTGCGAAAGCATTAAAACTGGTTGTAGAAGAACGGGTTTTTGTCAGCGGAAATAAGACTATTATTTTCGATTAAGAAAGCTTGTAGGGTAGGGTTTGACAATATTTGGAAGACCGGGTTCAACCACCCCCGTTGCGCCTTAGCGGCGAATTTTTTGTTTTTTAGTTTTTTAGTTCGGTTCAGCTTGCATTCAAAGGCAATACAATCACAAACGTCGCCCCCTCCCCCTCTTTCCCCAGCGCGTGGATAAATCCATTGTGCTTTTCTACAATACTTTTGCAGAGGGAAAGTCCGATGCCGGTGCCTTCGTATTTATCTTTGGGATGTAGCCTGGTAAACGTTTTGAAAATTGACTGCGCATACGCCTGCCGGAACCCGATACCATTATCTTTCAAAAGAATTTTAACATAGGAGGCGCCAGGATGAACGGTTGGCTCATTGACGTCTGCGGATGAAATGATGCTCGAAGTCACTTCAATGATGACAGGCACGTCGGGTCTGGAAAACTTTAAGGAATTATTAATAAGGTTATAAAAAAGCTGATACAGTAAAAATGAGGATCCTTGAAGGGATAGTAATCTGTCGTATTTGATGCTGGCCCTGTTTTTCTCAATTAAAAGCTCAAGATCCGTTTCGATATTTTTTATTACCCCATTCAGGTCTACCGTTTCGAATATTACTTCTTCGGCCTTTATAATAGAGTTGCGGAGAACGCCGTCCACCATTTGAGCTAACCGTGTCGCTGCACTTTCAATTTTACTGAGGAAAATCCGGGATTTTTCAGAAGGCAAATGGGCAATTTCTGATTGCATTCCCTCCGCAAACATCAGGATCTTCCGGATGGGTTCCTTCATATCGTGGCTGGCAACATGGGCAAATTGTTCAAGTTGCTGATTGGAAACTTCCAGCTGCGCTTTTTTCTGCGCCAGTTCCCGCTCGTTCATTTTTTGCTCATCTATATCGCGGATAAAAGCGATAAACGCGGGCTGGCCATTCTGATAAGTAGCTGAAATCGTCAGGGCTACATAAAATTCCCTCCCTCCTTTGTGAAGGGAAGTGATCTCAATGGTTTTATTTAACACCCGCGCCTCAGACGTGGCAAGGTACCGTTGCATGCCAATTTTGTGTGCCTCCCTGTACTGAGGGGGAATAATAATTTCGGACAAAGATTTTCCCACAACCTCCGACTGCTCCCATCCAAAAATCTTTTCCGCTTTGGGATTCCAATACCGCACTATACTTTCGGTATCGATTACAATGATCGCATCGGGGGCATAAAAGAATAATTGCTGCAGATTGGCCTCTCTCTCCCGTAGCTGTTCATTCAGCAATTTCAGCTGGGCTTCATTGTGAAGTCTCCGGGTCACGTTTCTGAATATGCCGCGGGTGTAAAACGGTTTTCCGTCGACAAATTTAGCCGATACAGCACCTTCAATAAAAATTATGCTGCCGGTTTTTGTTGCCAGTCCCACCGTAATTTCATTGTCAAGATGAGACCCATTTAAAATAGATTCACGGTATTGCCTGAATCTGTCCCTATCCTCAACCCTCACCAATGAATAAATTGATTTGCCCTGAATTTCTTCTTCACTATACCCTGAGTTTTTTCTCCATGCATTGTTAACATAGATGATGGTACCATCAGGTTGAAGGACATGGATCAAGTCATGAGCATTATCAAAGAGATCTTTATAAGTCTCCAACTTCTCAAAAATATGCTCATGCAGTTTACTCACCTCTAAACATTTTAGCTTCTGCTGACAATATATAATCTAAACGTGAAAATTCTGATTTGTTTAGTCTAATTACCGTTTATACAGCGCACGTCTCATTTATTCACCCCGCCAGACATCGCCTCACATGAATTAACTGTTTGATCATCAATTGAATGCTGGATAAATGTTTTTTGACGCGAAGGTATTAAAAGTGGGTCATATAATTCAACAATAGCTTAACACTGGGGTGCTGCTTTCCACACAGAATGTACTAAATTTGATGTTTTTGGTATAATCTTTATCCGGTTTATGAAATCACAGGGCGTGCGGGGCGATTCAGAAGGCAAAAAAGGTAAAACTGATTCACCTGCTGAAAAGAAAAACTCCCTTCAAGGCACAGATAAAACACCGCAAGATCCTTTTGGCGATTTCTTTGATGACTACGCCAATAAACTACAGCACAATCCATTACTAAACGATCGGCAAAAGCAAAAAATAGAAGTCGTTAACAAAACCAGGAACAGCGGATTTTATACTTTTCAGCAGGCTTTTGATGCTAAATCCGGAGCGCTGATCACTCTGAACGGAACTGAATATAAACTCCTTTCGAGCTACGATTACCTGGGATTGATCGGACACAAAGAAATAGAAAAATCAGCTGTCGAAGCAATCAATAAATTTGGAACCGGGTCGGGGGGCGTGAGACTACTCACAGGCACGAATAAGCTCCACCTTGAACTTGAAAATGATCTGGCGCACTTTACAGGAACCGAGGCCGCTGTAACGTATTCGTCGGGCTACCATGCGAATCTTGCCGTGCTCTCTTCGTTAATGGATTCAAAAGACCTGGCACTCATCGATAGCAAGATCCATCAAAGCACTTTAGACGCTTGTAAACTGGCAGGCTTACCACACAGGAGATTTGAACACAACAACCCGAATTCCCTCGAGGATCTTTTAAAACAACATCATTCGGGTGGACGGGTTCTCATCATATCCGAAGGAATGTTTTCCATGGATGGCGACATTTGCAAACTGAAGGAACTGGTTGCACTGAAAAAAAAGTATGGTGCTTTCCTGATGATCGATGAGGCTCATTCCCTGGGCGTATTGGGTGAAAATGGCAAAGGTGTCGCCTCCCATTTTAATATTTCTCCCCATGAAATTGACATCATTACAGGTTCGTTGTCCAAAGCTATTCCCGCCAGTGGGGGCTACGTTGCCGGATCAAGAGAGCTGATCATTTTTCTGCAACATGGGTCTTCACCGTTTATATTTTCAGCAGCGCTCGGACCTGCGGCTACCGCAACAGCCACAATGGCGTTGAAAGTATTTCAGACGGAACCTGAAAGGCGAAAAAAATTATGGGCAAACACTCAGTTTTTCGTTTCTGAATTGCAAAAATCCGGTTTTGATACCGGGCTCAGTTCTACCCCTATCATCCCCGTTATATTGGGTTCTGACGAAGCAGCCCTGAGTTTTTCCCGAAAGCTATTTGATCGCGGCGTGTTAGCCACGCCGGTAATATTTCCGGCTGTCCCAAAACAACAATCCAGACTGCGCCTCTGTATTACTGCTTCACAGGAGAAGCCATTTCTTCAAGAGGTCCTCGACATATTCCGCCAACTACGTTAAGGGAATCATCAAGGATTTGTTTTCTAATTCCTTATTATATCCTGACCCTTAACTCCTCCGTTTATACCCCTATACCTTTATACCTTTATACCTTTATACCTTTATACCTCTATACCTCTATACCTCTATACCTTTATACCCTATACCTTTATACCCTATACCTTTATACCTTTATACCCCTATATCCGGTATAACTATTTCAAAGACACTACCCCCCTCCCCCTGTTCCTGCGATTGACACCTTATTTCTCCCGACAATCGTTGAACAGTCTCCTTAACGATATACAATCCAAGTCCGGAACCGTCTGATCTTTCCGAAGCTCTGAAGAACATATCAAAGATCTTTTCCTGATATTCGGGCTTGATACCAATTCCATTGTCGGAAATCCGGATGGTGCAACATTCTTTTTGCAGGAAAGCCTCAACTTTTACAAATCGTTTTGGTTTGTCAGGGTCATAATATTTTATGGCATTGGATACCAGGTTATTGAGGATCACCTTCAACCTTTCCTTGTCACTGTTGATCACAAGTTGGGGATCGATTTCATTGATACATTCCACAAACGCTTCCTGTGCCAGGAATTCGAAGGAGGTTTTCACCTCCTCGAAAAGCGATCTGAGATTTATTTTTGAAGCTTTAATTTCCAGTCTTGAGTTACGCGAGTAGTCTGTGACTTCTTTAATAAATCCTTCCATGGTGTGGATGCGGTTGACCATCTTTTCATGATAATCAACAATCTCTTCAGGAGAGTGTGTCATTCTTGCCAGATTGAGAAGGCCACGTAAAGTACTGAGGGGAGCCCGCATATCGTGCGATGCGCTGTAAACAAATCTGTCAAGTTCCTTGTTGGTTTTCTCCAATTCCTGATTCTTGTCAAGGAGTTGTTGTTCGGCCATCTTCCGGTCGTGTATGTCGATGATAGATCCGACAGCGAGATGCGGTGATCCGGATTTCTTACTGACTATACCCGAAACAAGGAACCACCTGAATGCTCCATTCTTCAGGATTAACCTCGTCTCATATTGATAAGACGTGCCCTGTGCGATAGCGGCATTCACTAAACTGGAGGCGCGCTCCTTATCGTCGGGATGGATCATGGACTCAAAAACAGGATAGTCTATTTCTGAGTCTTCAACTGAACTAAATCCCAGCAGATCACGGAACCGCGAACTCACATACAATATATTAGTGTCAATATCCCGTTCATAAATTCCCGCTTTTGTTCCTTCCACGGCAAGGGCAAATCGGTTTTTGCTCTTCTCCAGTTCTTTGGTCAATTCCTGAAGCGTTTGATGGTTTTTTAACAGCGAGTCTTCTGATTCCTGATTTCGGGTCATGACAAAATGCAGGATCAATACGGATGATAACAATCCCAGTAAAAAATTTACGGTAAAGCTAATGCTGACATAGTTTTGGTTTTCCGGCGGAACCTGGAAGGGAAGGTCACCAAAATAAGCAATGCCAGAGAGGGCGATACTGAATGCCACGAATACTAAACCCAGGCGTTTGCTGATAGGATTTAACACCACCAGGCTGGTGGCAGAGGTGGCCATGAAGTAAAAGAAAGCGCCGCCCTGTGAATCTTCCAGCGACGCGATTAGGAACACCAGCATGTTGGCGGTAATCAGCAGTAAGACGGAGGCCATGAGGTAGTTTCCTTTCCTGTTTTGCAGGATAACAAGGCATGCCATTCCAATACCCGCCAGGTACCAGGGGATATACACCGGTACACCGCTGAAAATATCTATGAAAATATATATAAAACAGATTGCCCCAAGAAGAAGACCTAGTTGACCCCGCAACAGGGCATATTTGTATTCGGTCCGCGACTCAATTTTACCTTTTTCAAGAAGCAAGGCTCTAGCCATAAGGCAGTACGGGTATTATTCCAGGGTTTGAAAGTCCCTAAAATTAGGGATTATAACCCCCTTAAACTA
>JBDSIM010000214.1:0-12091 GCA_039917935.1 Cyclobacteriaceae bacterium
ACAACCATGATGTCTGGATAACCATCATTATTGATATACAGAAGGTTGACCCTTTTATTTGGGTCTCGCGAATTGCCTGCCGAACAAACATAAAAGTCAGGGAATCCATCAGCATTGACGTCAGCTACAGCCACTCCGGTAGCCCAATTCTTCCCCGTAATTCCAGCAGCATCCGTAATATCTTTAAATTTTAGATTTCCAAGATTAAGGTACAGTCTGGAAGGAACCATATTGCCACTGAAAAATAAATCGGGGAGTCCGTCGAGATTAATATCGGTTGTTGCCACTCCACCGCCGTTATAGACATATTCATAATCCAGCAGGTTGACTGAGTCACTTTCAATGATTGAATTGATGAAAGTTATCCCTGTAAATTCGGGAGAAAGCAAAGTAAAAAGAGGCGGCTCTTTCTTTTCCCGGCAGGCAGAAAGGCAAACAAACAAAACCGCAAAGGAGGAGAGGGCGATCGCGCGCATAATAATTTCTTTGGAATATATGAAAAGAACCTTTGGGATACTTAGCAGAAAATACGAAAGGTCGTTATGTGCGTTAAGTGAAGCGTCATGAAACAAATGGTCAGTAGCCTTTGCAAGCTACTGACCATTGAAAAAATAACTTAGATGAGAGGAATAATTACCATCCGGGATTTTGTATTAATACTCCATTATTCGCTACGATTTCACTCTCAGGTATTGGGAGATACAAGCGGTTTTCGTCGGTGACCTTAATGATACTCATGGCGTAAGCCTTGTCCCATCGGAGCAGGTCTAGCCATCTTAATCCTTCGAACATCAATTCCCGGCGCTTTTCAGCGCGGATTGCCAGACGCATTTTGTCCTGAGTATCCACATCCGTCAAGGTAAGAAGGGGGATTCCGGTAGTCCCCATGGGGACGGTGGTTCTAAATCTATTAATGAACGTCGGGTCCGCAGCCCGCTTTCTGAAAATATTTAAGATGTCCATGACTTCCTGTTTGTTCATGTCATAGTTCAATTCGTTGAGCGCCTCGGCCTTATTAAAATAAACTTCCGCTAAACGCAACATAGTGAGATTCGCCCTTTCTATACCGGCATCAACCCACAGCGGTGTTGGGAGAAATTTCGAGGTAGCTTTATTATCCTTAATGGTAAACTCGTACCGCACATCTTTTTGCGGTGTTGCATATTGCGCTACCGCATCCGCCGTAGCGCGAAACTCACCATTACCATAATACCATCCATGAATTCCCATATTGAAGAAAGCGGGACTGCGTTCAGACTGAACTTCCAGGATTGCCTCGGCGCTGTTTTGTTCATTCAGGAATATCCGAGTCCAGGGATTCATAATGGAATACTGACTACTGGTGATGATCTGATTGGATAGATCAACAACGCTCTGCCAGTTCTGGTCCATGAGCCTGATCCTGGATAAATATGCTTTGGCTGCCCATTTGCTTGCACGGCCTCTTCTTTCATTGACAGAAAATTGTGTCAGCGCATCCGGGAGATTTGCTTCAGCGATTTGCAAATCAATTTCTGCCTGATTCAACAGGTCTTCCTGAGATGAAGCGGGAAATTGATTTTCCTCGGGGAGTGATCCTTTCGGAAATTCCGTTATTAATGGAACATTGCGCCACATCATGGCCAGGTAATAGTAAGAAACTCCGCGTATAAAATGGGCTTCTCCCAGAATTTCATCCTTGCGGTTTGCATTGGCAGTGGTTGATCCTGTAAAAGCTGTAGGAGAAAGTTCATTGACATTTTCAATAAAAAGATTCGTATTGGCAATGGTGATCCATGGAGCCCGGAAATACTGTTCGGTACCGCCATGATTCAGGCCTGACATTTCATCCCGGTTTTCTATGACATAACCAAACTTTGGTGGCACCGTTGTGAGATCATCGGAAGAGATATCCAGGAGCAGAAAGGTACCCACCGTATGATTTTCGGAAAAAAGTCGGTTATACGCGCCAATAATTCCCATTTCAGCATCGGCGCCGGTAGAGTAAAAGGCATCTAACTCCAGAATAGACTGAGGCTCTTGTTCCAACACATTACATCCTGAGATAAACACGAAGACAGGAATCAGGAGAATCAACCGGTACATTATATTTTTTATTTTTTTCATTTCAATAAATATTTATGTCCTAAAATGACAAGTTTAGACCCATTACAAAAGTTTTAGGTTGTGGAAAGGTACCATAGTCATATCCCATGCCCACATTACCACCCAATCCTCCGTCAGTAAAATGACTTACCTCGGGATCATATCCGCTATAATTTGTAAAAGTGAGCAGGTTGTTGGAAGAGACATAGATCCTTGCATTGGAAATATGCAGTCTTTGGTTCAACGCCAAAGGGAGATTATATCCAAGGGTAACGGTTTTCAAGCGCAGGTATGAGCCATCTTCCAACCAGCCGCTATGCGGAAGGAAATGATTCTGATTTCGCAGATCATAAAACACACCAGGATACTCCGTCTGGTCACCACTCGTTGTCCATCTGTTATCGAAAGAGACCTGGGTTGTATTGTATCCGATGGTTGATTGAAGGTCGCGGCGCATTTCTTCCATCCATTTACGGGTATTGTTGTATATCTTATTTCCATAAGACCATTGGAAGAATACACTTAAGTCAAAGCCTTTATATTTAAATTCATTGCTTATGCCTCCAATATGTTTGGGAAGGGGACTTCCCATAATGACACGGTCTTTATCATTAGGAACTCCTCCTGATTCATCCTGGTCTCTGATGAGGGTGATGCCTAGTTCAGGATCTACGTATTGCTCGCGTTCAAACAAATAGAAAGAGATCGGATATCCTTCGCGTACAATACTTTCACGAATGCGTATATCCTGTCCGCCCACAAGGGAAAGCACCTTATTTTCATTCATGCTGAAATTAAAATTGGTGCGCCAGGATAATGCGCCATCCAAATTGACGGTATTCAAGCCTAACTCAAAGCCTCTGTTTTCCATCTCTCCGATATTCGTTAGCGTCGAGGCAAATCCAGAGGTACGTGGGAGAGGAATATTAAGCAGTAAATCGGTTGTATTCTTGATGTAATAATCCGCTGTGATGTTGAGTCGGTTATTAAATAAACCAATATCCGCTCCGGCATTTAATTGGGTTGTTTGCTCCCATGAAAAATCCGCGTTCGGAATGTTATTCGAAACGGCTCCTAAACGATTAAGGTAATTGCGGCCCAGGTTGGTACCACCACCCACACCCAGGGTTCCTATATGAGAATAATTTCCTATCTCCTGATTTCCGGTCACGCCATAACTGCCTCTGAATTTCAGGTTGGAAAGGAATGGAACGCCCGACATGAAGCTTTCTTCGATGATGTTCCATCCAACGGAGGCCGAGGGGAAAAATCCATACTTATTGTTTTCACCAAAGCGGGAAGAACCATCTGCCCTGTAGTTAAAAGACACCAGGTATTTACCAGAGAAATTATAATTCAAACGGCCGAAGTAGGAAGCTATGCCCCATGATTCCGCTGCTGAAGTAGATTGCAGAATCTGCGAACCACCATTAAGGGTTTTGATCCGGTCACTGCCGAAACCCGCTACGTAAGAAAAGCTGCTTTCCCACTGTGATTCCTGAAAACTTGCTCCTGCAAGCGTCTGGAAATTGTGATTTTTTCCCAGCTTAAAATCATACGTAAGGTAGTTTTCTGCCAGCCATAAAATTTCATTGAAATTTCTGACGCTGGCGGTGCCTGTGCCATTTCCCTGTTGTTGATCTGGGAAGGGAGGCATGAAAAAGTTTTCGTTTTCATACCGTATATCCGTTCCGAACTGAGAGCGGAAACGGAGGCCTTTGACAATTTCATATTCGCCAAAAACATTGCCAATCAATCGAACGGTATTGTTTTTTATTTCCTGTGCTTCGGCAATAGCCACTGGGTTAGCGAATAATTTAGCCAGGGGGTCAAAGGAATATTCACCTGTTACAGGATTTCTTACCGGGGTGGCAGGGCTTCTGGCGTGCGAGGATGTTAATACAGGAGAGCCGAACAGGAAGTTTTGCTCACCGCCATCTGAGCGGGCAGCGCCGGTGTTTCTGAGACGGTCATTTCCGGTGTAACTAACGGTAAGGCTATTACCAATTTTTATCTTTTCATTAATTTTCTGATCAAGATTGATACGCACATTATAGCGTTTAAACCTGGATTCGATAATTACGCCTTGCTGGTCCATATACCCGAGGCTTAACATGTACTGCGTTTTGTCAGAGCCACCACGCGTGGAGAAATTCACGTTGGCCGTAGGGGCGGTGCGGAAGATTTTAGACTGCCAGTCGGTGTCTACATCAGGACTATCGATAAACTCCTGAGTAAACACAGGGGCTACATTTACAGAGGCAAGGCCCTCATTCACAAGCACTGCAAAATCGGATGCGCCGAGCAGATCATAGCGATTTGCTACCTCTGAAAATCCATACCAGGAATTCAGTTCAATCTGTGGTTTGCCAGCCTTCCCGCGTTTTGTGGTGATCAATACAACACCATTGGCCGCACGTGCACCATAAATTGATGTTGATGCAGCATCTTTTAAAATTTCAATAGATTCTATATCGGCAGGATTGATATTTGACATACCATTCACGCGCTCTTCGCCTGTTTGCTGATTGAAAGTTTGGGTATTGTTGATGGGTATGCCATCGATAACGTAAAGGGGTTCATTTCCGGCACCGAGAGAAGAGGTCCCCCTGATCCTGATGGAGACACCACCACCCGGAGCTCCGGAATTATTCGTCACCTGCACGCCTGGCGCACGTCCCTGAATTGCCTGGTCAAGACCTATGAGCGGCATGTCCTGAATTTCTTTCCCGCTAACGGAAGAAATGGCACTGGTCACTTCTCCCTTAGCCTGAGTACCATAACCTATAATCTGTACTTCACCCAACGATTGAATATCCGGAAGCAATGAAATATTGATCACACTGCGATTGTTAATTGAAATCTCCTGGGTTACATAGCCGATATAAGAAAAGATGATAATCGCGTTAGGATCCGGTATTTCCAGAGAGAAGTTTCCGGAGACATCTGTTGTGGTCCCAATAGAGGTTCCTTTCACCAGAATATTCGCGCCAACCAGTGACTCACCGCCCTCAGCGGTAACGGTTCCGCTGATGCTCACCAGGCTATTTTTCTTTGCACCGAGGTAGCTATTCAGAGAAACATTCCCCGCCATGCCAACCATTGAGAGGGGCGAATTTCCCATGGGAAGCACAGACCCGGTATATGATTTTTTCCAGGCAAAAGCATCGCCGCTTTTATCTGAAGGCACAATCACATAAACATTGTCATCAATCCTGGCGTACTCGAGCCCCAGCGGTGTCAACAGGTGTTGTAATGATTCTTCAATATTGTCGGATTTAAATTCAGGAACTTTAACAACTTTTTCGACTTCATGATTAACAGCCTTTTGGTTGTAAATAATAAAAGCCTGATGTCTTGTTTCTAATTGTTTCAGGGCTTCCCTCATTGTACCCTGCATGGTCTTCTGCGGCACTATATTGTCATCTTTTTTTCCGAGGGTATGCACTGCAGACCCATTTGCGTATACAGCATGGGTTACGGTTACCGACAGGAGAAGATAAATCAACGACTTACTAAACGAGTGTCCGTTTCTCTTCATATGGTTTTGGTTTTAATTTTCATTTTATCTGGATAAAGCATTATTTTTTCCGATCAGGATTTGATTCTCGTTCCTTGTAATGGTAAGATTGGAAGATTTCGCCAGTACGCTGAGCAGCACATCAAGATTGCCACTGGGCACCGTGCCCACCAGTTTTTCCATTATATCTACGTTGTCGCTGAATAATATTTCGACGCCATAGGTATATTCAATCATATCCGTGATTGAAAAAAGAGGGGTATTTTCAAAAACCAAAACCTTATTTCTCCAGGCGGTCAATACTTCAGCGTTGACCTGTTTTTTGGTAACCGTTTGTTTTTCCCGGGAATATTCCACCGCTTCATCCGGTACCATTACGACATAACTCGTATCGCTTCCTGTGGATACTTTTACTTTAACTTTTCCGGAGTTAAGCACAACATTGGCTTTATCCTTTCTGTTGAATACATTAAACTTTGTTCCAAGAACATGGACATCCATTCCAGGGGTATGGACTACAAAAGTTGTGTTTGCACCTCCCTGTGTATTTTTTACATCAAAGAAAGCCTCGCCTTCGAGCCATACTTCCCGAACTTTCTCCTCCTTCCAACCGCTTTTATAGGAAAGCGTTGTATTACCATTGAGCACTACAGCAGAGCTGTCGGGTAAAATAATGCTTGAATTTTCACCATATGGGGTACGGTGGGTAATCAGCGTATCTGTAGTAAAATGATCGAATAAAGTGGAGAGCGCTAAAAAGATGATCACGATGCCCGTTAACGTGGCCGCGATCTTTGTCAAACGGTAATTAAAAATTTTGCGGAAGAAAGGCAGTGGGAGGGTCATTACAGCCTCATTTCCTTCTATTGAAGATTGAAGGCGGGTTAACGCAATTGTTTTTCCGCTCAGGGAAAAAGAGGACTTGTTAAAAACCAACAGCATCAGCAACGCTCTTGCAGCATCAATATCTGCGCGCTTCCCGGGATTTTGTATTATAAAATTTTCCCAGAATTTAATATCAATACGGTTTCTTGAAAATACGAATGACTGAAAGGATTCATCACTTGCCAGATCGTGGCTATTGTACTCAGCAAAATCTGAAATACCAGTCATTAGGTTAGGTTAGGTTAGGTTAGGTTAAACTAAGCGGACCAAGTCTGCCTTCTTAGTTTTAGTCTTATTTCTTATATCACGGTAAACATTGCCGTTTATACTTAAAAACAAATAGATTTTTTTTTAAGCCTTTCAAGCCACACCCGATCGTACATGCATAAACACCGAATGATGAATAGCGGACATCTGATCTTTAATGGATTTTAAGCTTTGATGTACCAGGTTACGGACCGATTGCACGTTCAGACTCATTACGTCCGCAATCCTCAAATAGTCCATCTCCTCATAAAATTTCAGAAAGATTGCTTCCCGTTGCCTGGCTGACAATTTATTGAGTGAATAAGCCAATGCTTCACTTTGTTCTTTTGATACTTGCGTGGCAATCAAAAAATCTTCGTGAGAAAATGTAATGTGAAATTCGTTGGGGACTGATTCTTCCCGCGACCTGTTACGTTTTTGAGTGACCACCTGATCGCCAATGTGTCTCCGGAGCGATTTCATCAGATATGGCCTGACATATTTGATGGCTTTTAAATTTTCACGTCGGGTCCAGATTTTAAGAAAAAGATTTTGTAAGCAGTCTTTTACTAAATCCTCATCATGCACGAGTTTTTTTCCGTAAAAATAGAGGCTGTCGTAGTGGTCATTAAAAATGCTGGCGAGGGCGGCTGGGTCTCCAAATCGGAAATTTCTCCAGACGGGACATTCCTCGATTAGATTTAAGGAATTGATCTCCATAAAATCAGGTGGTTAGGTACGGTAAAAAAATAATCAGGTACTAAAAAAATAAAAAAAAGTACTCCAAAAGTACGCGGCAGAAAATCACACAGCCGCCTTTCAAGTATTTGAAATTACCTGTTAGGAAATGATCGGTGTCCTGTACTGTCCTGTATTGTTTACAACGGTAGGTGTAACAGCCGCTTCAATGGCTGCTTCGTAAAGTATACACGATGAAGTTTTCAATGCGCATGTGGTTATTTAAGGTTCTGAATCCAAAATAGCCCTCGCGATATGGCCGCTTCTCTTTTATTTCAAAAATTTTCTTTTTATTAAAATAGTAAGCGACTGTAGAATCGAAACTTATGATAGCGACAGTATTTTTTTTGTTTGGAATAATTAAATGGGAGGTATCAGAGTGTTCCTGAAGAACCGGCGGTAAAGGATTACTTAGGCCATTATATTTTCTAAACCTGGTCTTTGTATTATCGTGGCCACCGTAGCCCACATAATATAAATTCAGCGGATAATAATTCCAGAAGATTCCTTTCCTCCATGAAGACTGCGCAAAAAAATTATCCGGGAACTGCGGGTCAGTTGCCATCCAAAAACAATTCAGGTCACTCACCCTGTCGTTTTTACCTCCCGCTTTGATTACCGTCACGTCAAATTCAAACATGAGATTCCCGCTGAATTTTACCTTGTGCCAAATGGTAATGCCCTTGCTTACATTTACGTCGAGCGATCCGTTCGAAATGTTATCCGATAACAGAAACTCTTCTTCGCTTTCGACCAGCCATTGGGAGGTGTCGACGCGATCAAAAGTATCCTGATAAATCACTTTGTCTACGACATAGGGCGAATCCGAATCCGGCGCCACATCATTTTGGTGAACACACGAAGCCAACAGGAGCGTAACCGAAAGCACGAATTTTATACCCATGATGTAAAATTGCCTTTTTCAAATGACGCAGTCAAGCTGCAGTATGGGTAGGGTGTAAAGGTGTAAAGGTATAAAGGTATAAAGGTATAGAGGTATAAGGTATAAAGGTATAAAGGTATAAAGGATAAAGGTATAAAGGTATAAGGTATAGAGGTATAGAGGTATAGTGGGTGTAAAGGGAAAAAGTTTGGTACCGTGTTATTGATTGAGCCAGTGTTTAAATTCTTTGACGCGCCGGCGGCTAACGGTGAGGTTGTGATCACAAGGCTGGGTAAGTTTTATTTCCGGGGAAAAATTTTGAAGGTGTGTATACAGTACCCCAGGCGATTGTCGCTATTTTCTGCAATAATGATGTTCACAAGTCAACCCATTTTATTCGCCGTGGAGTGAATTTTTTTAAGCAATTTCTACCACGTCTGCTGGGGCAGGTGCTCGATACTTCATAACAACATAATTTGAGGAATGTTTAAAAATTTCCAGGGAGCCGCATTGGGTTTATACGTTTGGTTCATTACAAAAATGCAGAGGATATAGTTATTGGGAGGGGTGTGTACGCGACAGATTTAGGGTTATTCGCGACATCTTGAACTCATTTTTTTACGGCATTGGCTTAAACAATCGATTCAAGTTTTATTAAATTATTTTTCAAGGCACTGATTACAAGGCCAACGCGAGTTTTGACTCCAAGCTTTTCGAATAGATGATCCCTGTATCCTTCCACTGTACGCGGACTACAGCACATTTTGTCGGCAATTTCCTTGTAAGTGAGCTCAGTCCCGACATACTTCAGAAATTCCAGCTCGCGCATATTGATCTCAGGACCTGATTTTGCGGAAGATTTTTCATCTGCCATGTTTCTCAATACCTTGTAGGTCAACCAGTCGGGGTACACATAACCACCCTCTGCGATAATCTCAAGAGCTTTCTCCAACTCACGTTCACGAACATTCTTCAAAAGGTATCCCCGTGCCCCGTATCGAACCATACTAATGAGCGATTGTTCCTCATCCTGCGCGGAGAGCGCCAGAATGCGTACAGCAGGATGATGAGGCGTTAGCCATTTCGCTGTTGCAAAACCATCCATCTCCATCTCGGGCATATTGATATCGAGCAAAACAATGTCAGGGATATTTTTCGGCTCGCGGAACCGTTCGATCAACGCCTTCCCACTGTTTACTTCGTAAAGGACCTTGTAATCCCTGAATTTTCCGATTAAACCTATCAAGGCTTCGGCTATCAGGGTATGATCATCCACTATAACGATACTGTGTGGCATGCGCAAAAGTTAATTGTTGACTGGGAATAAATAATCTCAGGCGCGTACCCTGCTGATGCGAACTTTCGATCATCAGATCCGCTCCGATCATGGCAGCCCGCTTCCTCATGTTGGCAAGGCCGATCCCTGCCTGTCTATTATCCTCCGTAAAACCTTTTCCGTCGTCCATTGCACTGAGAACGATCCCATTTACATCGCTGGATAATTCAACGACTATCGCCTTGCATTGAGAATGTTTCAGGCTGTTTTGTAGAAACTCCTGAAGAATGCGAACAACAAAACTTTTTACAGCACCTGAAGATTCGATCGGGGATGTGCTGCATTGGAAATTCACCTCACATCGCCTCGCACTGTGCACTTTGGAACATTCGAGTTTGATCAGCTGATCTAAATCATTGTCCAGGAAAGAGGTGTTCGTGAGGCTTCTTGACAGGTTCCGAAGATCAACGATAGATTCATCTATGATTGTTGTGACAGATTGAATTCGGTCCATCATTTTCGGGTCGTCGGGTTGGAGTTGCTGCATGTATAAAAATGCCAGCGTTAACTGCTGACCTACGTGGTCATGAATTTCTCTGCCGATATGCTGCATTGTCTGGCGTTGGACTTCCAGCTGCGCTTCAAGAAGTTCTCTCGAGAATTTTTCGTTGATTTGAGTGATTTCCTGGGCATGTTGCAGCTTTCTTTTGCGATAAATAATCATCACCGCCAGAACCGTCAGGGCAAAGGCCGTCAGCACGACCATTGTCGTGGCGATCAAAAGGACTCCTTCTTCAGAATCATCCATACGAAAGCCATTGAATAGGTACTGTATAAAATATAATTGAATATACTCATTACATTGATCAATACGATCAGGATGTCTTTCCTTTCCAGTGAATAATAAAGCCAGTTGCCCATGGTAAAATAGGGAAGCGTGCCGACATTAAACAGTAAGAAGGCAAACAGGATATAGAAAAACGGATTTTTAAGGAAGTTGAACTCCGTAGGATTCTGGAGCATCTCATGGAACTTCATCAGGATACCTATGATAATAAATATTGAACCCGTGCAATAAGCAATGGTATTGATCCTGTTTCCATCAGTAAAGAATATTGAAGTGATGACGGTAATGAAAATAAAAATGGCTGATGACAGGAGGATAAATTTCCTGAACGTTTTCCTTTCCAGCGCCAGATAGAGGATATAAAGATAGAGCAGGTGCTGTAGCGGCACCTGCACATTGTAGATGATAGAGTTGTAAAAAACGAACTGCTCTTTAAAGAATGTTAGACAGATCTCAACAGAGACAATGATAAAAAGAAGGAGGGGAAAAAGCCGGAGGTGCTTGCTTTTCTGGATATAGGGCCAGGCTACAAGGGAAGCACCGAAGGCTGCTATTTCAAAATATGTTATGAGCGTGCTCATTCAGATTGCACTACCGCGTTCCCGGAAACTCGGGCTCGTTATTATCAATGTAAGTAAGTAGGTTATAGGCCTGGCAATTCGGCGGACAAAGTTGCCCTTGATTGATGACCGGCGGCGCCACCAAAAAGGAGGGAAGAAAACTTGCCGTTTCGGGAGTACCCGCCCACTGAAAAGCTGAAGCATCCAGAATATATGCGGTCGATGTCTTGTCCCGTTGGTACATATTCTCCAGGTAATAGTTTTTGATAACTTCTTCCTTGTCCTTCTGGTAGTTGCCATAGCCTTTATTATCTACTAGATAATCTGCCAGTTCTTGCACGTCAAAATCTCTATATCTTTTGTCCTTTTGGCTCCAGTAATTCGGGACCATAAATAAAGTGTGAAGGCTTGAGTAATTCTGCGCTGCAATTTTTGTCCCCAGAGGGTACACACCATAGTAAAACCGTATGGCGATCTCCTCGGAAGGAATTTCTGCTGTTGCGGCGAGAGACTTCACTTTCACAAAAAACGCTTCAAGGGTGTTCACAGAATATGTGAACATTCGCGAATGTTTTTCATTTCGACTTTCGGCTGACAGGCGGGGGAGTTTTTCCACATGCTGCTCTCTGTACCGTGCAACATCGCTAAAAAACTCCTTAATGGGAACCTCGACATATCTACTTTCCTGGATTCGAGCTGACGCCTCACTCGCCGTTAACCCGGCTTTTGTTAATGACTCATTACTTTCAGGTGACGCAGACAATAGGAAAAACAGGAATAGTCCTGTAAGCAGGCCACCACCATAACTTAAAAATTGTGTTTTCATAATTATTGGGGTTAGATGTTTTTTTCGAAAGGTATTGCAAGTCACTGATCATTTACAAAAGGTGCCAGGCGGGCTTGCGCGATAACAACCTGATACTGAACTAAGAGCAAGTATAAGTTACAATAATATTCCGTTTAAAGTCGGTATGCCCACCGTTAAATAACGGTAGGGCACGATCGTCTTTTCTCACTCGAAATGGTAACGACACGTTCGAAATAACAGTCA
>JBDSIM010000215.1:0-45468 GCA_039917935.1 Cyclobacteriaceae bacterium
ATTCAAAACCATTTTTTGTTCCTGAGTTTTGAAAAAAACGGGAAAATGTAAAAATTTTCCTTTTTAGTCAGCCCCAGGGCTCCACAAACGTTCAGACGCACAATAGTAGATGGGTGAGGTGATTTCCCGTGCAGATAGTCAACAGTAAAAGAGCAGAACCACGCGCGATCCTCCCCGCAACTTCACAAAAGCCCTAAACTTTCGCGAAGTTCTTACCAAACTGAAACGATTTAAGTCGCGCACTTTCAGCCTCCACGCTTATGGCTCGCGCCCGATATCTGTAATTTAGTCAAGACTCTCCGTGATCTTTAGCACACCTTCAGAAGCACTCACGAATTCATGTTGTCAACATTTTCAGCCGCACAAAAAGAAAGAAAATTCCTCTGTGAAACTTTGTGATTTGCATTTGGTATCCTTATACATGTGCACCCGCATCATGTAATTTAGTCGAGACTCTCCGCGTAACTTTGTGATTTGCATTTAATATCTCCTAACCGTTTCTCCAACTTTCAATTGATTTGCTACTTTGCAAGACAAATATGATCCTGGACCACCATGGCTACACGCGATTTACTGATCGAGTCTTTGCATGCCTACCAATCGTTGTACAAGGAGGAACTTGAATTTAAAATTTCATTCCTTGAACTCCTCAATCACCCACGCGCGTTTTTCCGGGATCATCTTCCTGGCCACATCACTGCATCGTCGTGGATCATAAACCCTTCAGGGAAATTTACCCTGCTCACACATCATGCAAAATTAGACAGGTGGTTACAACCCGGGGGCCATGCCGACGGTGAAGAAGACATTACCGGCGTGGCGAAAAAGGAAGCCCTGGAAGAAACCGGTTTGTCCCTGAAATTAAAACGTACCGCGATTTTTGATCTTGACATTCATCGAATTCCCCCACGAATGGATTTTCCTGAGCATCTGCATTACGACATCCGTTTCCTCTTTGAAGGAAACATGGATGAAACCTTCGTTGTAAGTGAGGAATCCCGAAGCCTTGCCTGGATCGCCCTTGCCAACATAGCGGAACAAACGCAAAACAATACCTCCATGATGCGAATGGCTGAAAAGGTTAGCGCTCTATTTAGAACTGATCAGTAGTACACCGAAAGCGATTACCACGATCCAGAACTTATAGACCGACACTGACGGAATAATAATAATTTGCAATTGCATGAGTACAGCTAACAATACAAAAATTACGGCTATCGCCTTTAAGATGGATCGCGTTTTATTGCTCATAAATATTATTGATTTAATTGCAAGACATAAGCTGATGGCCACAATTTACCAGTGACGATCAGTAATTTTGTATTTGTGTGATACGCAATTCCATTCAACACGTCCGCCCGAGGGTTATCCATTTTAGCTTCCTGAACCAAAGGTGTAAGGTCCAATGAACCAACCACCATACCCGTTTGTGGATCTATTTTTAATATGCGGTTGCTTTCCCACTGGTTAGCCAGAATAAACCCCTCCATATACTCCAATTCATTGAGTTTGGTTGCAAATCCGTATTTATCTTTTACCTGAATGGTTTTGACGGGTTTCAGGGTAACCGTATCAAGATAAATCAATTTTTCCGTTCCATCGGTCATAATTAAATGATGGTTGTCATGGGTAAGGCCCCAACCCTCTGTGGGGTACGAAAATTCCCTAATCTTTTCAAAAGTTTTTGCATCATACACAAACCCAACATGGCTTTGCCAGGTGAGTTGGTATAATTTGTTATTTAAAATGGTAATCCCTTCCCCGAAATACTGATCGTCCAATACAACCTTTTTTTCTGTTTTTCCGCTAGCAATATCTACAATGCCGATGTAAGATTGTTTCTGCCCTGTGCTTTCAAAAAGTTTCCCCTGGTGGATAAGCAGACCTTGCGTCCACGCCTGAGGATCATGTTTCCACCGTGATTTCAGTTTATAAGAAATAGTTAAGTCATCCCCGGTGCGGTCTCTTTTTTCATTACCACAAGCCAGCAGAAATGTTATAAGGATTAGTATAAACATTGCATTCGCTTTCATTTTAATCAATACCATTCTTCAATTTTATCAGCAGGTTTCCAATTTGAGTCCGGTTCAAAGTACTTCCAGAGGAGCTTTGAAATATTCCGTAACAATACAAAGCCTTCGTTCTCGCGACCCCAGCTTTCGTCCTTTTGGTTTCTCGTAATGACACAAAAAACATACGCCCCATGTGGGGCATTTACCAAAACAACTTCCGATCGTGACTGGTCCACGGCGCCGGATTTGGAGGCTACCTGAATAGTAGGGGGAATCTGCGACAAAGATTCGCCATCGAAATAGATCCGTATCAGGTTGCGATAGATCCTTTCACTTGCCCTGGCACTAACCACATTCCCCTCATGTATCCTCACCAATAATTCTGCCATTTCGCGGGGAGTGGTTTGCCCCCAACCGTATTTTGCCCTGTCGATTTCGCGGCCGGGTGTACGCGAATTGACCCGGGTATTTTGAAACCCATTTTTCATGAGCCATTCATTTATGGAAGAACCCCTGCCTGCCAAAGACTGGCACCACAAGCTGGCGGTGTTGTCGCTGGTCGTAATCATGAGCATCATCACTTTTGACAAGTGGATTTTTTCGGCATCCTTAAAGGATCCGAGAATATCTTCCCCTTCGTACAGCAGTGAATCCCGGTAGGTAAGTACACTATCATAATCAATTTCTCCCATTTCGATTTTATCAAAAAGGCAAATTGTAATCGGAATCTTGATCATACTGGCAGTAGGAAAAACAGAATCTGCATCCATGGCTACTGTTTTACCACTTTTCAGATGTCTGACATAGATTCCGACGTGTCCCTGAAAACCGGATACCAACGACTGCAGTTTACTCCGTAAATGGTTGTCATCCTTTTGTGCCCCGACGTTGCCGGATATCAGCAATGCTAATACAAAGCATAGAAGAAATCTCATCATAACGTTTACTTTTGTTGGTTCATGGCAGAGATCGGTAAAGATATAAATAAAGCAAAGCAACTCCTCAGGCAGGGAGAACTTGTGGCTATCCCGACGGAAACGGTCTATGGATTAGCTGGGAATGCGCTTGATTCGGAGGCGGTAATCAAAATATTCCAGGTGAAAAACCGTCCGCAATTTGACCCTTTGATTATACACCTGCCTTCTTTCGAAAAAGTCAACAGGTATGCCGAAAATATTCCGGATAATGCAAGAAGCCTCGCCGAAGTTTTTTGGCCTGGGCCCCTTACCTTACTGCTGAACAAAAAGAAGATTATCAATGAACTGGTGACTGCGGGTTTACCCACCGTTGGTATTCGCTGCCCGGATCATCCGTTAACAATGGAACTGCTTCAGGATCTTGATTTTCCGTTGGCGGCACCCAGTGCAAACCCATTTGGTTATGTAAGTCCGACAACAGCGCAACACGTGAACGATCAGTTGGGTGGCAAGATTCGATACATTCTTGATGGCGGGCCCTGTAGGGTGGGTATTGAATCAACCATTATAGGCTTTGAGAACGGTGGGGCTACCGTTTACCGATCCGGTGGACTGCGGGTGGGAGATATCGAAAGCATTGTTGGAAAAGTTACTTTACAAACTACTTCATCATCCAATCCAAAAACACCTGGCCAACTCAACAGCCACTATGCCCCCGCGAAGCCAATCATGGTCGGGACCCTTGATTCGCTGATCGAGGAATTCGGGTCCAGACCTGTGGGTGTTCTGAGTTTTCAAAAAGATTTTCAGATGCCATTTCAATATATTTTATCTTCAACCGGAAATCTGGACGAAGCTGCAAGGAATATTTTTTCCTTCCTGAGGGCTTTTGATAAGTTGCCGATAGAAATAATTCTTGCGGAATATGTTCCGGATGAAGGACTGGGGCAAGCGATTAATGACAGACTTAGGAGAGCGTCTTTTAATTCAAGTCGGCAGTAGGCAGTTTGTAGACATTAAATAAGTTGACAGTTGACAATTTATCAGTTGACAATCCACTCGAAAAAAAGTTAAAAATTGATAATCGTTTAAAAATTGAAAGTAACTGATTAGGTATAACATCAAACAAGATAGCACATACCACGCACAAGAAGAAACAAGAAAAGTCCTCAAACATCAACACATTAATACATTAACACATCAACACCTGAGATATGAAAAAAATTTTAGTACTTACGGGAGGCGGTGATTGTCCTGGGCTGAATGCGGTGATCAGGGGAATAGCCAAACGCGCACGTAAAGAAAAAGGATGGGAAGTCTATGGGAGCATCGAAGCATTTAACGGCGTTTTCAATGAACCTCAGGAAATTATCCGGCTAACCGCTAAAAGAACAGCCGGGATTCACATCAAAGGAGGGACCATTCTAAAGACAACTAATAAAGGTAATCCACTACAATTTCCTGTACCGCAACCCGATGGTTCTATAAAATTCATTAATCGTTCAGATGATCTTGTCAAAAGGCTGAACGCTTTGAAATTCGACGCCTTTATCAATATCGGTGGCGATGGATCACAGAAAATTTCAAAAGCCCTTTTCGAAAAGGGTATACCCATTATTGGTGTACCAAAAACGATAGACAATGACCTTGCCGCCACGGATGTGACGTTTGGTTTTCAGACGGCAGTGCAGATTGCCACTGACAGTTTCGATAAGTTAGTGACTACGGCGGAGAGCCATCATCGCGTAATGATCATGGAAGTGATGGGGCGTGATGCAGGCTGGATTGCGTTGCATACGGCCATCGCGGGGGGAGCAGAGATTTGTCTTATCCCTGAGATACCTTATGACATCGAAAAAATTGTCAGACGGATTAATCTGAGATATAAAAAAGGCAGGGGCTTTGTTAACATCGTTGTTGCCGAGGGAGCAAAGGCCAGGGAAGGCAGCATTACTGCGCAAAAAGGTGATATAGGTTCGGAGCATGTGAGATTGGGTGGCGTGGCGTATCGGTTGTCCAAACAATTAAAGGATGCCGGATGCAAGGCAGAGATCCGTGAGACCGTTTTGGGACATGTTCAACGAGGTGGTAGCCCCATAGCATATGACAGAGTATTGGCGACGTTGTTTGGCGTGAAAGCTTTCGAAATGGCCCTGGCAAAGCAATTCGGCCACATGGTATCTTTCAAGAATAATACCATGGCAACCGTTACACTGGAAGAGGCCACAAGTGAGCCTAACATGGTGGATAAGGATTCATACCTTGTAAGGGCCGCCAAAGGTCTAAGCATCAGTTTTGGAGATTAATTCAAAGTAGTTTCAGGTTTCAAGTTTGAAATTTGAAATTGTTCAAAATTTGAAGTCAACGTAGCCTTTCAAGTCCAACCACCTTTTACCAACTTCCATCGAAATCACGGAACTCCGTAGGGGCCCGTTGCGGTGGAACATTTTGTAACCCCCGGGTTTCAACCAGGGGTCCAAGGTAAATTGAAAATGTGTGCCGTAGGAACCCTCGATCAGGGCTTCACCTCATTTGGCACACGATCGTTGAACCTTGATCCGGAGTAAAGTTGACGCGCAGAACGCCAGACTTGAATATTTTTACCGGACAGCAGTGATTTTAAACCTTTCCTTAGAAAACATTTTCGGGTTGCCGACTTCCTTGGTAGAATTACTAAATTCGTCCCCATTCTAATAATTACAATGAAAACAATAAACGACATTAACTTTCAAGGCAGGAAGGCACTCGTACGTGTTGACTTCAACGTGCCCTTGGATAAGAACTTTGCGGTTACGGATGATAATCGTATCCGGGCCACTATTCCAACCTTAAAAAAAATCCTTAAGGACGGAGGCAGTTGTATTTTAATGTCTCATCTGGGTAGGCCGAAAGGGGGGCCGGAAGAAAAATTTTCATTGCAACACACGCTGAAGACAACGGAAAAATTATTGGGAGCGCCCGTCCAGTTCGCAAATGATTGTATTGGTGAAGAGGCGAAATCAAAATCCAGGAATCTAAAACCGGGAGAAGTTTTACTGTTGGAAAACTTAAGGTTTTATAAGGAGGAGGAAAAAGGTGACCGGGATTTCGCGCAGAAGCTTGCCAGCCTCGGAGACACATACGTTAACGATGCCTTTGGCACTGCGCATCGTGCCCATGCTTCTACCACAATCGTTGCCCAATTTATGAAAGAGAAATGCGCAGGTTTGGTGATGGGAGCCGAACTGGCTAACGCCAAAAAAGTTTTGGAAACGGCGGAGTCTCCCTTTACCGCCATCATGGGGGGCGCTAAGATTTCCGATAAAATTCTCATCATTGAACATTTGCTTGACATTGTGGATCACCTCATCATAGGGGGTGGAATGGCTTACACATTTTTTAAAGCGCTTGGTGGAAACATTGGCAAATCATTGGTGGAGGCAGATAAGCTGGAACTGGCCAAAGAGCTTATCCAAAAAGCGAAAGCAAAGGGCGTCGAACTGCATTTACCGATTGATTCGGTTATTGCTGATAAATTTGACGCTCAGGCAGCCACGGATATTGCAAACAACAACGCTATTCGCGAAGGATGGATGGGACTTGACATCGGTCCTCAGGCACAAGAGGTGTTTGCCCGGGTAGTCGAACAGTCCAAAACTATTTTATGGAATGGACCAATGGGAGTGTTTGAAATGGAGAAATTTTCAGCCGGAACAAAAAAGATTGCAGAAGCAGTGGTTAAAGCTACTGCGAACGGGGCTTTCTCATTGATTGGAGGCGGTGATTCTGCAGCTGCGGTCGCCCAGTTTGGATTTAGTGAGCGTGTCAGTTATGTTTCTACTGGTGGCGGTGCCTTACTCGAATATTTTGAGGGAAAAGAATTGCCTGGCGTCAAAGCGCTTGAATAAATCTCTTTGACTTTCTCAGTGGTTTTTATTGAAAGAGTTGCATACCCATCATCAATAGAAACATCGATAGACCAATTAATAAACTTATCATTCTCCTTTTCATATATAAAAACTTAACAAATTCTAAAAAAAAGAGCCGTCATCAAGGCGGTAATGACGGCTCATAACGAAGTAACTCTCTTTGATAGTTCAGATTTGCATCTGGTATATCATCAAACCTCTCATCCCCGGAAGTTTCCATGCACTCCCCGCACGCTACCTCATGTCTTATGCTCATCCCGAGGGAAAGCAATGGCAATCATTATCTATGCTTCAACTGGTGCCTTCCCATTCTTGCGTTTGGATGAAGACCCCTGAGTCGTACTTTTTACACCCATATAACCAGCAACCTGTCTGGCAATATTTTTTGATTTTTTACCAATTTTCTTTCTTGCCCGTTTTCCAGTTGTCGGAGCAAGTAGTAAACCGGTTGTTAAACCAATCAGGCTTCCGAACAAAAAACCTGCAATTATTTTACCTGTGTCATTCATATTCTATCGTATCTCCCCAGTCATAAAGAAATAATGTGCCAGAATCTTATTGTTTTCCAAAAAAGTTTAAAATCATGCCATTATGCGCTATTTAGCCGCTTCACTTCCGTGTTATCAATAACTGTTCGGGAAATTTTTCTACAGAGTTTGCATTATAATATACAACGGGAAGGGTAGACGAATGGTCGTATCACCTGGAATTAACCCTCGCTTCATTGGCTGGTAGTTAAAACCGTAATTCAGCAGCTTATCGAGGCTAAAGACTGAATAAATGCCGATGGCAAGCCTTTCTATATACCTATGTTCAGAACGGGAAAATTATGTCCAACTAAACTAAAAACACAAGTATGAAAAAAGTATTGAGAAATCTGGGTTTGCTGGTATGTGCCGGGGCGATTTCGATGATGACGTTTACTGATTCTCAGGCTCAGTTTGCGAGAACGGGATTCAAAGGAGGTTTAAATTTAAGCAATCTATATGCGAATGATGTTGATGATGACAATGCTCGTATCGGATGGCATGCTGGCTTTTATGGCCAGATTTTCGCCACTGAAGCTTTTGCAATTCAACCAGAGGTGAATTTTTCAACAAAGGGTACCGGGGTAACACGGATCGATGCTACAAGCGCGAGTTATGAGTCAAAATTTAACCTGACTTATATTGATATCCCAGTATTGGCTGTCTTTAAACTTGGAGAAGTTGCGGAGGTTCATGCAGGTGCTTATTGGGCTTATCTGCTCGGCGCGAACATTCGCAATAACAAGAACGATCCCGACAACTTATTTACCACTCAGGATCGCAAAAATTTTGACGATTGGGATTACGGACTGGTTGGCGGAATCGGTTTCAATCTTGGAGAAGGTGCGCAACTAGGTGTGCGCTATAACTATGGGTTAAATGAAATCGCAGAATCAGCAGGTGCACGGAGGTTATTTGGTAATAACAAAAATCAGGTTGCCCAGCTATACCTTGCTTTCAACTTTAACACTGCAGACAGAAACAATGCAAATAATGATTATTGATTTATAAAACATTCCAAACAACAAAACCTGGTTTAATAAGCCAGGTTTTTTTGTTTCTTTAACTCGCGCGAAGGCGAATACCGATTTATATTCCTGTATTTTACAGGCCTGACCCCCTCTTCACTTTCATTAATATCAATTTTGGGAAACATGACGCGTACCAGAAGATACGCGATGGAAACGAAGAGCACATAAGCTGAAAACAACGCGACAACAATCATAAGGATATCCATAACTCACAGTTTAGTCTAAAGTGGTAGTAGAAAAGATAGTGCCAAACAGCCCCTTGCACCTATATCATATATCCCCGTCAGTTTAACTCCACACACTCAGTAATAAATTCCACAATTAGCGGCTGTAAACTGAAGTTTGGTTGGCAGGATGCAACTGAGCGGAAAATTTCCACAACAGACGCCGTTGGCATTCGTTTTTGACTTTATATCCAAACTAAAAATAAAATTATCATGAGCGATTTATTGTACGTCATTGCTGTAATCTTAATTATTGGATGGTTACTTGGAGCTTTTGTATTTAGTGTTGGCAGTATCATCCATGTTCTTTTAGTAATTGCGGTGATTGCCATCTTGATTCGGCTGATCCGGGGAAGAAGCGTGTAGGCTAAAAAAGCCTCGCGTCTGCGAAGTCTTTTCAAGGGAAAACCCTTAGGCCTGATAGCCATCAATTGCATTGTATGGTTATCAGGCACTCTCTATTTTTGCAGAAGTCTGTCAAATCGAGCATGATTTGAAATGGTTTGCTCACTGTTAATGATTTTGGGCTTAGAAGAAAAAATAATTTTTTCCGGAAGCGTTTTCAGATATCCGGTATGACATTCGTTTCGTTGTTAACCATATCTGTTCATGAGAATTAAAGCCAACGTCAATCCGCGGTCGGTAACAAGGAAAATACTTGCTGCATTGTTGCTGGCATTTGTTGCCGTAATTCTGGCGCAAAGCATTAGTCGATTTTCGTTTCGGGAATTGCTGGGCACGGTAGAGGAGCTCGCTGCGCCCAACGAGAAACTGGGACTGCTCAACAGCGTCTTTCAAGAGATTACAACCCTTGACCAAATGCAACGCCTGGAAGCAATAACCAACCCGAACAAACCCTACAATTCCTTTTTAAACCAGTCAAACACGCTGAACCAATTAATTGATTCGCTTGCAACCATGCCCTGGGACACGAGTCAGTTAAACAGGCTTGTTGAGATGAAAGATGTGCTGAGTGAAAGAAATAAACTTTTCTTCTCCTATCTAAAAGTCAAGGCTGAAATCCTGGATAACCGGCAATTCTCGGTTCAACTCGATACCCTGGCCGCAATTCTGACCAATGATCAGATGGCAATAGACAGCAGCCTGGTCACTACCCAGAAAAAGACTATTACCACTTATCTCCCGGACACCATCCGGATAAAAAGAGCCGAGCAAAGATCGAAATTGAGGCAGTTTTTTAGTAAGAAGAAAAAGGAAAAACTAGACACCCCCCAGATTAAAGTTGAAGAACATGTCAGTGTCATGGTAGACACGTTAGTGGTTGCCCGTCAGAACGATGCCTTAAAAGAGGTTGAAAAGATCATGCGCGAACTGGAGACTGATCAACGAAATCAGAAAAAAAGACTTGAGCGTAAAGAGCTAGAACTTATCCACGCCAATAGTATTTTTATCAATCAGTTATTGAATATACTTCATGATGTTGAGAATGAGGAATTGCAACGCATGAGTCACACCAACAATCATGCAGTATCTGTGATGAGTCAAAGTATTTCCCGTACCAATATCTTATTACTTAGTTTCTTATTGGCTGCCGCTTTTCTAGTTTACCTGATTTGGATCGATGTAACGCGGAGTAATTTTTACAAGGCTCAGCTTGAAAAAGCCAAAGACCGCGCAGAAGAACTGGGTCAGATCAAGCAACGGTTTTTGGCCAATATGAGCCATGAGATCAGAACTCCTTTACAATCTATCATTGGTTTTGCTGAGCAGTTAAAGCAAAAAGGAACCGATCAGCAGGAAGCCGCTGAAGCCATTCATAGTTCATCCGAACATCTCTTGCATATTGTGAATGAGGTACTGGATTATAGCCGCATTTCTTCCGGTAACTTTACTCTGGAGAAGGAAAGATTTAGATTACTTACGCTCATTAAAGAAGTTGAATCATCCATGCGTATTCAGGCTGAAAGAAAAAAACTTACCTTCATTCTGAACTCCGAACAAGCCTCTGAATATTCCCTGTTGGGAGATCCTTTCCGCTTGCGGCAGATCCTGTATAACCTGCTCGGAAACGCTATTAAATTTACCAACAAAGGTTTTATTAAAATATCCATCAAAACAGAGGAACAAGGTGATAAGGTTCAGTGTGTCTTTCATATTACCGATACCGGCATTGGCATGTATCCGGAAGAGTTAGAAAAAATATTCAAACAGTTCGAACAGGCGAATGCCGACATCACGAAATATTATGGAGGCACTGGCCTCGGCTTAACCATTGTAAAATCATTGATCGATGCTCAATCCGGAACCCTGGATGTTTCCAGTAAACCAAACATGGGTACTACTTTTCAGGTAAAATTAAACTTTGAAAAAGCCTCTGCGGTGGTTCAACATGAAAATAGCTATGTTAAATCCGACAGCTATACGTCCTTTAAAGGGAGAGTTCTTGTCGTGGATGATGATCCTCTCATCCTGCGTTTATGCTCCCTTATACTCAAGCAACATCACATAGCGCATGAAACTTTTCAGGAACCTAATGAGTGTCTGGATAGCCCATTAAACGACGATACAACACACATATTTCTGGATATCCGGATGCCATCCATGAACGGCGTAGAACTCTGTCAGGCGCTGAGAAAAAAATACGCTGCTAAAATCCAATTCATTGCGCTGACCGCTCATGTCTTAAAAGAGGAACGGGAGAGTTTAATGGAACAGGGGTTTGATGCCATTCTCTCAAAACCTTTCCACGAAAGTGAATTACTGGAAGTGTTAAAGGGCAAAAAGCCGATGCCGCAGAAAGGCAATAATGATCCGGATCTATCCGCTTTACGACAAATGACATTAGATGATGAAAATTTATTTCAATCGGTCTTAGCTCAATTTGTGGAGGAAACCACCGATGACATTAAAGTTTTCAAATCAGCAATGAAGGTGAATCATGGAAAAGTTCGTGATATTGTTCACCGACTTTCCGGAAGATTGTCCCAATTAAGTATCGGAAGCCTGGGTAGCCACCTTCATGACATTGAATCCAGATTGGTTGCCGGTAAATCGGTGACTGAACTGACGGAAGAAATTAATTATGTCATTCATCAACTGGAGGAACTGATGACAAAAATTACCTTAACCAGCTTGGAAAGGTTGAATTAGCGGATATTTTTTGCATCGTCTTCCATTAAACAAATTATTCATTCAATCCCGTATTTATCCATTTTCAAATACAGGGTTTTTCGGTCAATATTAAGAATGCGAGCGGCTTTTGATTTATTATATCGTACCTCCTGTAAGGTTTTCAGGATCATTTCCCTTTCCTGCACTTCCTGTAAAGCCTTGAGATCATAAATACCAGCGGTTTTCTCTTTTGTTTCCATCGCACGCATATTCTCCAGCATTTCAGAGGGGATGGTATTCAGCGTGATCTTATCTTCCGTGGAGAGCAATACTGCCCGTTTGACAACATTTTTCATCTCTCTGAGATTACCTGGCCAATCGTAGGTTTCAAAAAGGGTGAGAACTTCCCTGTCGAAGGTTTTTACCTCCCGGTTTAATTCTTCATTCGCCGCTTCTCTAAAAAAATTGAGGAACTCATAGAGATCATTTCCCCTCTCTTTCACAGAGGGAACCCGCAGCTTAAATTCGTTCAACCGATGGTAGAGATCCTCCCGGAATTCCCCTTTCCGAACACTTTCTGCCAGATCATCGTTGGTGGCCGTCAGAATTCGCACATCAACTTTAGTTTCTTTATTACTACCAATAGGTTGAATTACCCGCTCCTGAATAGCCCTTAATAATTTCACCTGAACATCGTAGGACAGGTTGCCTACCTCATCAAGGAAAATCGTGCCTTTGTGAGCAGCTTCAAATTGTCCAACTTTATCCATCATGGCACCGGTAAAACTTCCTTTCACGTGCCCGAAAAGTTCACTTCCTGCAAGCTCTTTTGACAAACTTCCGCAGTCAACAGCAATAAAGGAAGATTTCGCTCTCGGACTTAACTGATGAATCGTTCGGGCAACGTTCTCCTTGCCCGTGCCGCTTTCCCCTTCAATCAAAACTGACATGTTTGTTGGCGCTACCAGTTTTACGTATTCGTGGAGCTCTTTGGCCATCGGGCTACTTCCTAACACAATTTGATTGGCAATCGAATTGATGGGCTCAGCGATTGCTTTTTCTTTCCTGAGCGCCTGCTGGAGAATCATCAGCAATTCATCGGGATTGACAGGTTTAGTGATGTATTCAAATGCCCCGGATTTAATAGCTTTTACGGCTGTGCGTATATCGGTGAAACTGGTCATGATCACTACCGGAACGGACTGTCTCAGGTTTTTCATTTCAAACAGTAATTCCAATCCGGTGCTGTCTGGTAATCGGTAATCCAGCAGCACGAAATCAAAAGGCTTTGACTGAAACGCTTTGAAACCATCCTTTCCGTTATTCGAAATGGTTACCTGATAACCCTTTTTGGTGAGAAAGCCCTCCAGGATTCTGGAAAAAGTTAAATCGTCCTCGATTAGTAAAATGGATGCCATATAGAGGCTCAAAATAAAAAGAAAAGCTGGAATTTCTTCCAGCTTTTCCATTAGCCAAATTTTACTTTTTCACAGACCCAAAAATTACTGAGGATTTTTGGTTGGTGTAGTGCTACTTTGATCTTTTGAAGTATTCTGATCTGTCGTAGAACTATTTTCATTTTTGTTAGCATTATCTTTATCTGACTGAGACTTTTCAGTTTCGCTGCTTTGATTAGGATCAGCTTGCTCATTGGGGCTGCTTTCTCCGTTAGGATTGATTTGGCCGTCCTGATTTAATTGGTTGTTCTCCTGACCTTCCATTTCGTCCTGACCCTCCATTTTCTTACCGTCTTTATCGAAATTTATAGTTTTGGTTTGAGCACCATTTTTCAATTCAACGATGTAGATTTCTTCTCCCTGGGCGCCCATTGAATCTTTGTCACCTTCTTCTTTAGTGGTTTCCGTTTTGTTTGCATCAGTGCTGGTGCTATCAGATTCCATTGACGAAGAGGAAGCGTCGGCAACACCTTTGCCTTTGTACGCGCCATTGATTAACCATCCGCGATACTCCTGACCTTCGAGGGATCTTTTAACAGCATCCGGAAGCTCAGTTGATTGAATTCTTTCGCGTTCCTGATCCTGATTTTGACCTAGCGCATCCTGATTTTTGCTCTGGCCATCTTGAGATGCTGGAGTTTCAGTTTTGTATTGGGTTGATGTTGTATCTTGTGTGTCCTGTGCATTTACCAATACTACACTACCTCCCATCAAACAGAGGGCAAACATTATTTTTTTCATTTCATTACAGTTTATATTGAACATATTTTAATGTCTATAGCCGAATAATATGCCATTAGGAAAATATGTTTTTTACTGCATTCATTATCAGGATGTTAGATCGAAGCGACGGTGTCATAATGAGGAAAAGTGTTGAATCATTCTACAGTGCTGGGAAAATAAGTGTACACAGTCCTTGGCGCCAGGCACCCGACCCTTCAGCTAGGATAGACTCCGCTTAATTTTTCGTTCCTCAATGATGTAAGCCAAACCAAGCCCAACACCTCCGCAAATCAGCAACATCGAAAAATATCCAACCTCCTCCATATTCGAATTCTCATCCAAAAGATAACCGAGTAACAAGCCGACCCCTGCGCCGATCAGCAGCAACGCAGCCCTTAGAACCGGAGAGGGATTACTAATTTGTCTGGTGGATAAGACACTGGGATCAAGTCCTTTATTGATCATCGCCAACCGCTCTTCGTTTTGGTATTTCCGTAAGTAGATTACCATGGTGACTATACCAATGATTCCTATTATAGGAATCATCACGCCTAAAACTGCAACTTCCATAATTTATGTGTTTAGTGTTTTCGTCCTTTTGACGCAGCAGTATCCGATCTGGTTACAACATTTATTCTTGTTTTTAGCTGTAACTTGAATAGGCGGCATAACGTCAAAGGAATAATGAAGGAAGATCCGGATTTAGTATCAATCGACAGAATTTTGTCTGGTGAAAGAAGTCTATATGCAGAACTCGTCGACCGCTATAAACGATATGTATTTACTATTTCTTTCAGGATTATACAAAACAGGCCTGAAGCAGAAGAGGCTGCCCAGGATGCTTTCATTAAGGCTTATCAACATTTGGGAAATTTTAACAGGCAATCGAAATTTACTACCTGGTTATATCGCATCGCATTCAATACGGCAATCAGTTATAAGCGCAAGAACCGCTATCAATTTGAAGATATTCAACACGCTCAGCTGGAGATTTTACAGGAGGCCGAAGGAAATCTTGAGAAACTGGATCGAAAAAAATTTCTGGAAAAGGCGTTACAAAAACTGACAGAGGTAGACCGCACAGCCCTAACGTTATTTTACTGGGAGGAATTTTCCCTGGAAGAAATGGCGGATATTTTAAATGTGCCTGCCAATACCCTAAAAGTAAGGATACATCGCGCCCGGGTTCGGGTAGCAGACGAACTGGAAAGAATATTAAAAAAAGAAGCTGTAACTTTATAACAGCGAGATATTTTTGACGTAAAACAATGGAGGAGATGGAAAAGACACCAAACAATATCGATGAGCAATTATTGGATTACCTCGATAACAAACTTTCGCCAGCTGCAAAATCAAGCGTAGAAAATCTCCTGACGACGCGTGATGACTTACAAAAAAGGTTGCAGATCCTGAAAATTATTTCTCATAATTTCCATGGCCAAAAACGGGAGGAGCCGTCTAAAAATTTTACATTTTCTGTCATGAACCGGCTGGACGAATCTCCCGTAAAAACTGGTTTGTCGACTTCCAATGGGATTTTTTTATTGATCGGCGTCATATTGACCATGGGCATTGGAGCCTGGCTACTATCCGCCGGAGTTTTCGATCAATCAAGCACCACCATAGATTTAAATAAAATTCCTTTAACACAACCATATATTCGATTCACTTTACCCTCGATATCAGTGGATGGAAAGCTCGTAGTCAACATCATCGTCTTTTTAAACCTGGCCCTTGCCCTGATTGTATTGGACCGCGTAATTTTAAAACCACTCTTTCAACGGAGAATACAACCTGGCCAATGATTTTGCATTGATCATATTCTGATTAACTTAAAGGCATAATTCAATCCACATGCCTCAACCCAATACCGCTTTTCGCAATGCGATTGTTGCCGCCCTGGGCGGTTTTCTTTTTGGCTTTGACACCGCCGTAATCTCGGGGGTAGAAAGCAGTATTCAGGCACTTTGGTCTCTCGATAAATTTGCTCACGGTTTTACGGTAGCCTCCGCTCTTATCGGTACCGTGATCGGATCCCTGATCGCTGGAAAACCCGCGGAAAAATTCGGTAGGAAAAGAGTCCTCCAGGCCATTGGGCTGCTGTATCTCCTTACCTCTCTGGTCACTGCCCTTACTGATTCCTGGTTACTGTTTGTTATGTTCAGGTTTTTAGGAGGGATTGGAGTAGGGGCCTCTTCCGTGGTGGGTCCGATGTATATTTCAGAGATTTCCCCAGCGCATAAGCGAGGCAGGCTGGTGGCCCTTTTTCAGTTTAACATTGTCAGTGGCATTCTCATCGCATTTTTATCCAACTATTTATTATTTGGTATCAGTGATGAAGCATGGCGCTGGATGTTAGGAATTCAGGCATTCCCGGCCCTGATATTTTTTGTAATGGTTTTCTTTATCCCGGAAAGTCCCCGTTGGCTGGTAAAAAATGAACAGAATGCTGAGGCTGAAAAAGTCCTGAGCGCTATTGGTGAAGTAAATGTGCCCCAGGCTTTAAGAAATATTCAGGAGAGCCTTCATTCCGCCGTAGGGTCAGTGAAAGAAAGTCTTTTTAATGGTCAGTACAACAAACCCATCATGTATGTAGTGGTGCTGGCTATGTTCAATCAGCTTTCGGGCATCAATGCCATCATGTATTATGCTCCGCGCATTTTTGAGATGACCGGTCTGGCCAAGGATACTGCCTTGCTGCAGGCGGTATCGATTGGTGTAACCAATATGATCTTTACGCTACTCGCCATTTCGGTGATTGATAAATTCGGAAGGAAAACATTGCTTATCATCGGCTCAGTAGGAATGGTGATAGCCCTGGGGTTGGTAACCTGGGTTTTTTATACCCGTGATTTTGATGGGTACGCGGTCATGTTTTATCTGGTAGGATTTATTGCCTTCTTTGCTTTTTCTCAGGGGGCCGTTATCTGGGTATTCATGGCTGAAATATTTCCAAATAAAGTTCGGGAGCAGGGGCAAACGCTGGGAAGTTTCACGCATTGGATAATGGCGGTAATAATTTCCTGGTCTTTTCCCATATTAGCAGAGTCCTCGGAGAACGGCGGATTCTATTCCTTCCTTTTATTTACGGTCATGATGGCCTTACATGGGTTCTTTGCCTGGAAAATAATCCCTGAAACAAAAGGTAAATCTTTAGAAGGCATCCAGCGGGAATTGCACATCCATTAAATGATTTATTTGGGTCGCCCTCAATAAGAAAAAATACAAAACCACCTGTCTTGGGAGTGACTCAAGGTACCCCGCTCAGAGTCACCGGTCGCCGGGACCTGAGCGTAGCGAAATCCATCCGCTAAAACGGAAATTTATAGGCTTCATCCAAAAGTTTTGACTCTTATAAAGTCCTCTTGCGAGTGAGGGGGGACGAGGCACGGAAATAACTTCCGCGCCAGGTTCCTCCTCCGGCACGGAAGGCCTTGTCCGACTACTGGGGTTGCCAGCGTAAAAATAAAAATACAAACTATACTGTGCCGTATATTCTTACAATGAACAAAAAAAAACCCTGAGTCATCCCAGGGTTTCGTGTTCGCTTTTAAAAAATATTAATATCTGTAATAGTCTGGTTTAAAAGGTCCTGTCACTTCCACGCCAATATACTTCGCCTGAGAAGCAGAAAGTTCTTCCAGATCCACGCCGATTTTCTTCAAGTGCAACCGAGCTACTTTTTCGTCAAGGTGCTTGGGCAGCATGTATACCTTATTCTCGTATTTGTCAGAATTAGTCCAAAGTTCTAATTGAGCCAGCGTCTGGTTTGTAAACGAATTTGACATCACAAAAGAAGGATGACCCATGGCACAACCCAGATTCACGAGACGGCCTTCGGCAAGCAGGATAATTTCGCGACCATTTTTTAATGTGTAGATATCGACCTGCGGTTTAATAGTATCTTTTTCAGCATTCTGGTTTAACCAAGCTACATCGATCTCATTATCAAAATGTCCGATATTGCATACAATGGTTTTATCCTTCATACTTTTAAAATGCCGGTCAACAACGATGCTGTGATTACCTGTTGCGGTAACAATAATGTCGGCCTCCTTCGCCGCATCGTCCATCTTTTTTACGGCAAATCCATCCATGGCAGCCTGGAGCGCGCATATTGGATCGATCTCAGTAACAACCACTCTTGCTCCTGCACCCCGTAGAGAAGCGGCAGAACCTTTTCCCACATCGCCGTAACCGGCAACGACGGCAACTTTTCCGGCAATCATCACATCTGTAGCCCGGCGTATAGCGTCAACGCATGATTCCTTGCAACCGTATTTGTTGTCGAATTTCGACTTGGTAACAGAATCATTGATGTTGATAGCAGGTATCGGAAGTTTTCCATTGTTCATTCGCTCAATAAGCCTGTGAACCCCGGTCGTGGTTTCTTCAGAGATACCTCGGATGCCAGAAACCATTTCAGGAAAACGATCGAGCACCATGTTGGTAAGATCACCTCCGTCATCGAGAATCATATTTAAGGGTTTGCCATCCTTAAAAGCAAAAAGCGTTTGCTCGATACACCAGTCAAACTCTTTTTCATTCATACCTTTCCAGGCATACACTGGAATTCCTACGGCTGCAATGGCTGCGGCGGCGTGATCCTGTGTGGAAAAAATATTACAGGATGACCAGGAAACTTCCGCGCCCAGTTCGATCAAGGTCTCAATGAGCACCGCAGTTTGAATAGTCATGTGTAAACAACCGGCAATTCTTGCCCCTTTTAAGGGCTTTTTCCTGCCGAATTCTTCACGGGTAGACATTAAGCCGGGCATTTCAGCTTCCGCTAATTTGATTTCTTTTCTTCCCCATTCTGCCAGGGAAAGATCTTTAACTTTAAATTTTACCTTTTCGTCAACTGTCATTTTTTATGCGTTTTCAGTATTAATAGCCTGGTTTTCAGTTAGGCAGGCGCAAAAATACAATAAAGGATTAAAATTATAAAAAATCCCATTCAGTAGAGGGCATGGGATTTTCACAACTCTATAACAAGGGATTGAACCAATGGTTTAGGGCCCCGGTTTAAAGTGGAATTAATATGAGCAAAGAACGGATTAAGATTGGAGTAGTGTCTGACGTGGTGTGCCCCTGGTGTTATATCGGTAAACGGAGGTTAGAGAAAGCAATCCACCAGTCATCAGAGCGTTTTGATTTTGAGGTAGAATATTTTCCTTTTGAACTCAATCCCCATATGGATGAAAACGGCGCCGATTACCGGCAATACCTTATCAATAAGTTTGGTAGCGAGTCAAAATTTCACGAATTAACCAGGCACGTTAAACAGATAGCGGAACAGGAAGGCCTTATCTTTAATATGGAACTGCAGCAGGTATCTCCTAATACGCGAAATGCCCACCGCATTATCCTGATCGCAAAAGAAGAGGATAAACAAAGTGAAGTAACGGAAGCATTTTTCAAAGCTTACTTTACAGAAGGCACTGACCTTTCGAAGACTGAAAATCTGCTTGATATAGCAGAACAAGCCGGGTTGGACCGCATGAAACTGGAACAACTTCTGGACAGCAGCACCGGTAAAATCGAAATTGAAATGGCCGAAAAGGAACTGTACGATCTGGGTATAACAGGCGTTCCCTTATACATCATTGATAATAAATTTGCTATTTCGGGTGCCCAATCCGTTGAGGCTTTTACCCAGGCCTTTGAAGAGGTGGCTATGGAGAAGGTCGGACAATCTGAGGTGTAATGGAGAAGATAGAATAGGAAGGTCTTTTTGAGCTACTGCTCAGGACATAGATTATCTGAAACGTCTTCTAAAAAAAATCGATATTTATTTGGTCCGCTCTCATATGAATTCCAACCGAACGTCATTCGTTAGGGTGAACTAACTGAAGTTAAACCTGTCCTACCACTTTCATGCAAATACCCTTACCATGTCAGCTTCACGAAAAATGACGAGCCATTTCCAGGTTTGTTGCTTAGACTAGGCTGTTTTTCAAAAGGATCGCCGAGCCAGGTCATTGGGTTATAGATTTTCCGGTTTTACTGAAGTGAAAAATCATGAAGCCAACGGACAACACGAGAAGGAATCCCGCCGCGAGCATGAATGTGGAGGAAAGGGAAAGGTTCTTCAACAAAGGGAATATAATAAGGGGAGATAAAAACTGCCCAAAGAACCAGAAGGTGGTGAGCTTCCCAATTTCCTTTCCCCTGATTTCAGGGGGTGCGATTTTCATTACCCACATATTGGTGTTGGGGATCATCATACCGATCCCCAAACCGGATAACATCATGGCGATAATAACCAACAGGTAGGTATCCGAAATCGAAATGCATATGAATCCGGCTGCCATTAACAGGTATCCGATAGAAAAAACCGAAAGAAAACTTAACCGTCCTTTAATTTTTGAATAGGAGAATGATGAAATGGCGGAGCATGCTGTACTGACGGCAATCGCAGCGCCAATCAAAGAGTACTTTTCAATTCCTAAAGCCTTCAGGTGAAAGGGTATCTGCACTGGTATCAAAAAGAAAATGATCCACATGAACATGGTATTGATGAATAACATCCAGATAATATCCGGTGACTTAATAGTTAAATTTGACAGATTTTTTTTCTGTAAAACTACCGGCTCATGCAGATACAGGATACTCAGGGGTAGAACCAGAAGGGAAAATAAATAAATAAGAAACGGGTACCGCCAGCCAACGTCTGCAAGAATTCCACCCAATCCTATAAAAAGAATACCCCCCAAAGACATGAACGCAATCTGAATGCCCACGAATTTTTGACGCTCCATACCTTCAAAGTAATCCGCTATTAATGTAATCACGATTGTCATAGACATGCCTACTGATATGCCAAGCACCGCCCGAAAAATCAGTATGTGGTAAAGGTTGTTCAAAAAATAGCCACCCGCTCCTGATATGGCATATAGTAAAAGCGAAAACCACAGAATTTTTAATCTGCCATACCTGTCAATTAGTTGCCCGGTAATGGGAGAGAAAATCGCGATCATCAATGCGGGTATGGTCAACACCAATTTTACAAGAAGATCGGCATTCGGGACATCAGAAAATACAATTGCCATCTGGGGTAGTGCAGGTGAAATTGTAATGACAGACATAATGGTCAGACTACTGACAAGAAGAAGTGTAAGCTTTAATTTCCACTTATTATTTTCCATTTCGTTTTTTCAAGCGTTCCAAAAAAGGTTATTCAAGGCCCGGTAAGCCTATTATCCCAAGGTACTTAATTTCAGAAAGACAAATTTACTTTCCTTTGATTCTTTCTGGCCACGACAATGCTCTTTTGGATTGGTGTTGTTTCCGGCAGTGATTACCTTTAGAGATATTACATTCCAAAAATACAAATCCATGGATCATTATCAATAAAGGATCAAAATGAAAAAAAACTGCCTCATTTTAGTCCTTCTCGCCAGCATTTTTTATGCTTGTGGGAATCAGAAAGAGAAAGAAAAGGGAAATGAGCGTTCAAACATAGTTCTGATTGTTGCGGATGATCTTGGGTTCTCGGATCTGGGGTGTTTTGGAAGTGAAATTGAAACGCCCAACATTGATGCCTTGGCAAAACAGGGCCAGATCTTCACAAATTTTTATACTGCAGCAACCTGCTCACCTTCCAGGGCGATGATGCTGACGGGAACCGATAACCATATTGCCGGATTCGGAAATATGGCTGAACAGATTCCTTACTTTCCACAACAATCAGGGCAACCGGGATATGAGGGATATCTAAACACCAGGGTGATCTCAATTGCCCAACTATTAAAGGATGCAGGTTATCATACTTACTTAGCAGGGAAATGGCACCTTGGACTGACCCCTGACCAAAGTCCTACTGCCAAAGGTTTTGAAAGGTGCTTTTCCTTAATGGATGCATCTTCAAACCATTTCTATCCCGACGAAAGTAAGAATGTCTTTTGGGAAGATGGACACTATACCCAATATCCGGACGGCGCCTATTCATCTGATGTTTACACAGACAAAATGATTGGATATATCCAGGAAGACCAAGATGACAACAGGCCATTTTTTCTCTATGCTGCTTACACGTCTCCGCATTGGCCCCTCCAGGCTCCGAAAGATTTTATCGAAAAGTATCAGGGCAGATATGATATCGGTTACGATAGTCTGCGGTCATTGCGCTTTCAGGGTCTAAAAGACAAAGAGATCGTGGCCCATGATATCATGTTGCCACAACTTCCTGCCGTAAAAGGAAATCTGTATAGCATCTCTGCTAACCCCTTGCTTCCCTGGAAATCTTTGGATAAAAACGAGCAACGACTTGAATCAAGGAAAATGGAAATTTATTCGGGGATGGTGAATAACATGGACTATAATATTGGTCGGTTAATCGACTATTTAAAACAGATAGGAGAATATGATAATACGCTGTTTGTTTTTTTATCTGATAATGGCCCGGATGTTTTTGAATTAAATGAAACCCCTGATCCCGTGGACCCCTATCCTTATATGGGCACGTCCAATTCTTTTATTGCTTATGGGCCTCAATGGGCACACGCCTCGAGTGCTGTCAATCGACTATATAAGGGCTATAGTTCCGAAGGTGGAATTCACAGTCCGATGATTGTGAAAATGCCCTTTCAACAGGAATCCAACGGAATGGTTACTGCTTTTTCGACGATCATGGATTTGGCACCAACATTTCTGGAACTGGCCGGGGGTACCCATCCAACATTTTTTCTGGGAGATTCTATTGCCCCCTACAAGGGACGCTCATTACTGCCTTTGCTGAATAAAGAACGAAATTATATCCATGACCAGGCTTATGTCATGGGATGGGAGCTGTTTGGCAGGGGTGCCATCCGGAAAGGAAAATGGAAAATATCAAAAATAGAACCGCCCTTTGGCAAAGGTGAATTTGAACTTTTTGACCTGGAAAAAGATCCAACGGAATCCACCGATTTATCGGGTGAATTCCCTGAAAAATACAGCGAGATGTTGAGTCACTGGAAGGCTTACGTGAAAGATAATGGCGTTATATTATTGGATGAATGATGTCCAGTGGCAATGGGCTTCATGAAGTGAGCAGGTAATCGGTATTCGGTTCGGGTGTACTCTTGAGAGGATTTAATCCTGGAAACCCTTCACCCCAAAATTCCTGGTTCTCAAGACCGGCTTACAATTTCCTGCTTACTGCTTTTTGTCGGCCTTTGGTGGGTCAGGAAGAACAAAAACTTTTGGTTGTGGATTTAAAGGTTCTAGTTTCCGGTTGGAAAAAGCAGGATGGTCGGCAGGAATAAAAGTAGACCGGAATTCAAAATATGTCAGGGGCATTGGGGCATTAAGATCCCCATTTGGTTTTCTGATCTCGCCGCGATAAGGATTTAGATATTCCCAAACGATTTTACCTTCTTTAGTAACCTCAAAAAACCGCGCTTTGGCCCCTTCGTTGATAAAGGTATTGCCGTTACTCATCCGATGAGCACCAGATATGAAACCGCTATAAAACGAAACTGAATCAGGGGCGACGTAAGTCCAGACGGGTTCTTCGGGCCCGTATGCTTTACCCTTCTCCAGGACATAGTTTCCTTTCGCATCAATAGGCGGAACCAACTCATAGACAGCAGAATAATTCATGCTGTCCCTGTAGTGAACATCATTGTTGAATACGATAAGATTACCGGCCCCTGGCTTTCCCTTTTCAATCCACCTGCTATCGTGCTGATGAAATAATTTCTGATCGGTTGTATCTCCCCGCTGATAGTTTTTGGGATTTCCCCACCGGTAAAGAAAGTCTCCACCTTTGCCCCATCGGCCTCCGGTATGACCTGCGGCTTCTTTAGTGGTCGTACTGTGATCAATGATGAAGATTTCACATAGATTCGGAGAGCTGATGACGATCTGGTCAAGGTCTGAATTATATTTAACCGCGTTAACGTGATATACATCTGACCCTCTATTATCAGCTGTCTGGTTTCTCCGCAATCTATCCTGAGCCAATAAAATATCCACGCTGTCCTGTGAAATGGGTGGCGGTAAAGAATCACCAACATTAAAATCCAATAATTCCGGATGATCGGCAGGTTTTCCAAAGTTGGCTTTTTTGGGATCAAAATCCTGAATCAGATGATCCTTCATGTGCCATTCCCAAACGACTTTACCACCCCGATTACCCTCTGGCTGAATCTCCACAATTTTATCAGGCCACAAGCCATCTTTTGGCGTTAATACTGGGTTTCTTCCTTCAGCTATAACTTCCCTGTTAGGCATCGCTTCCCATGCGATCGCAAGCATATTTCCGTTAGGCAGAATGGTGAAGTCATGATGCGCATGAAATTGTTCGTTGGCGTATTCAAAGTCCCATAATATTTTACTATCCCACGAAATTTTCTGAATCCTTCCACTCTCTCCGCCCCCTGCAAATACTGGAAAATCTGGATCATAAGCATTTTGATAAAGGGAGCCATCATCATTCAGGTAGGCACCCATCACGCCGTAATTCCCCTTCCATTCGTGAATTACCTCACCTTTCCGGTTAACGAGGTACATTGACGCAGAATTAGGAACTGCAAACATGACATAACCTTCGGCTATTCCCTCTGTGCTAATGGTTAATCCGCGGGGGATTCGATGTCCAAACATATTCCTGTCTTTTGCGGAAAAGAGTCTACCCTTTGGTGCTTCTTTCTTATCGATTGAACAGGAAAAAACTGCAAAAATAGCAATGATAAGCAGGGGAATAAGGTTATAGTTTTTCATGTGGGTTTTAATAGGGGAAATAAACTTAATGAATTATTTGCTCTGGAGTTATTAATAATAATAATAATTGACCTTGAAAAGTAATTTTTATTCACTGCTGCCCGGTAAAACTATTGATGTCTGGCGTTCTGTACGTAAACTTACTCCAGATCAAGGTTCAGTGATCGTGTGCCAAACAATGTGAAGCCCCGATCAAGGGCTCCTATGGCACACATTTTCAGTTACCCTGGACCCCCGGTTGAAACCTGGTTTCAACCGGGGGTTACAAAATTTTTCACCCCTACGGGGTTCCGTAATTTCGATTGAAGTTTTAATCCGTGCTTGAACTTTAAAGATACTTTGAACTTCAAACCTGAAACACTTCAAACTTTAAATCTTAAATTTTACAATTTTACAATTTTATTTAAGTTACATTCACTATTGCTAACCCAAACCCTAAAACAAAATGTCCATCAAGATCATTGGAGCCGGAATGCCCAGAACCGGGACAAATACGCTTAAAGAGTCCCTCGAGATACTGGGGTATACTAAAACTTACCACATGAAGGAGCTTCTGGTACATCCGGAAAATCTTCATTATTGGTTGACGCTGAAAAATACCGCTACAACCAAATGGGATGAATTGTATAATGGCTATCAGGCAACGGTCGACTTTCCGGGATACCCCTGGTACAAAGAGCACATGAAGCGCTATCCTGATGCAAAAGTAATCCTCACCGTAAGGCCTTTTGAGATGTGGTATTCCAGCATGCACAGCACCATATGGCAGGCAGGACCCAAAACAGTCTTACAGAAACTTGGTATGATGTCCAAACTATTATTCAATCCCCGGCTTCGTGCAGTGATTAAGTGCGTTAAGTTTGCGAAAGCAACCATTTTCGGTGATCATCTTCAAGGCAAATTTGAGGATAAAGTCTTTGCGGAAAAAATGTTTAATAAGCACATTGAGGACGTTAAAGCCTATGTTCCGGCTGATAAATTATTGGTGTACGATGTGAGAGAAGGATGGGGCCCCCTTTGTAAATTCCTGGGGAAACCAGTGCCAAGAGAAGCGGTTCCGCATTTAAATAAGAAGGAGAACTTTAAGGGAATGTTAGTTGAACTCATGAAAGGGAATATGGTGTAATCACCCAATAAGGCTTGCCATCATATTCGCTCACGGTGGCGGCGGAAGTTTTCTTCCGTGTCTTTTTGTCTGGATGACAACCATTCAGATACTCCGGGGAATTAACTGTGGGAAGACTGATCACACAATACCGTCCCAGGCCTATTTTATTTTCACCAGATCCTCATGTTTGATAATGGTAGTCCACACGCTGGTTTTTCCTTCATCCATGCGCGTCCAGATGGGGGCGATGATACCTTTGTGAGCCGAAATATTGTTGTAATCCCCAAAGAATTTTGTGTCCTGTGGCGTAAAAGGTTTTTCACTGATCATAACTTCTTTAAATAACGCTCCACCATTGGTGGAATAGGCCAGGTAAACATCCGTCTGATTGTCATCGTAATTTCTTCGGTCATAATAGACGATATAAATATATCCGGTGGCTTGATCGATGGTCATCCAGGGAAGGTATTGGTGTTTACCAATGCCGCCATCCTTGTTAATCCGTTGGGGCGTTGTCCAGTTATCTCCGTAATTGTGGGAACGCGTAAAAAAGATGTCGGTATCATCGGCACCCTTACTTTGATCAGCCCAGGCAATATAAAGGCTTCCACGAAACGAACTTTTGCTTTTATCCGACATGAGTACAGGCATACCGTTGCAACGGTCATGCCCCGGGATGGTCATATCCCACCCTCCCTTCTGCTCGGTTACCACGATATCGTTATTGAGCCAGAGATATCCGCCGTCGAAGGAACGGTCCAGAAAAATTTTCCCCTGATTAGCCCAGGCGACAAACACTTTGCCATCAAACGATACCGCGGGAACTGCTCCCTCTGCCGTGCTATCATTGTCGAGGCAATTGCCTGGCAGTTGTGATATCTGAACCGGATCACTCCACTTCTTCCCATTCTTAGACATGCTAAACAAAATATTGGAAAAACACGATGGATCTGAATCTCCATACTTGTCAAACTGTGTCCACGTTACAAACAAGTTCCCTTTCCCGTCTGAGGCAGGCCATTGTTTATCCTGATCTTTTGGATGATTCAATCCAATAGACTCCCCGCCTGTCCAGGTCTCTCCTCCGTCTTCCGATTGCTGTACGACAATCCGATCAAGTTTTTCGCTGTCATAGCCCCCTGTCCCCCCGGTGGGGTCGGATAAATGGAAATAATAGAATATCCCTTTTGAATCTGATATGATGGAAGGATCACCGTAGACGCCAAGCGGGGAAGTCAGCTGGTTTTTTTTCCAGGTCTGACCACCATCTTTTGTAAAATAAACATTGTTGAGTACGGAGCCCGCTACAATATTACTAGGATACCGGGGATTTATCGCAATTGTTGGCTCACACACATAAGTAGTACTTCCCGTTTGTTCGTCCAGCATGACATTTTTGAATTGTCCTGTCAGCCGGTTGGCGGAAAAAATCAAAAAAAGGATTAGCGTAATCTTCTTTACAAACATGGGCTTGATTTAAAGAACAAACATAAGCAGACCAAAGTCAGCAATTATTAGACAAAACGCTTTAACGTGTTGTTTTCAAAAAAATGTTCACCCTTCGCGCGAAAGGCAAACTATCGAGATACACCTTAAGTGAATGGTATCGGCGAAAGATAGTTTACAATATCAAATGAATATTGTATATGCACCCCACCAGAGTGTGGAATTAAACCACAAAGCGCCGGTATCTCAATTTTTGTTATTGAATATAAAATCCATTTTATAGACGAAAAACGCAATTCAACGGCGATAAATGTTAATTGGACTTCCTGAAGTAGTTTTGAATATCGTTTGACTCACGATTTGTTATACATGATTAACTAAAACACTCAAATATATGATCAGAAAATTCATCCTTGGTTTTGCCGTAATCGGCATGCTGTGGGGTTGCAACGATAGCAAACAAAAAGAGGTTGCTCTTCAATCCGAAATTGATTCTTTAAGAACTGAACTACAAGAAAGCCAACAAACGGCTGAAGCATTTCAGGAAGTAGGCGTAATGATTGATTCTATTGACGCAAGCCGCCAGCTATTGCGTACTGATATGGTAGAAGGCGCTTCTTATCAAGATTATAAAAATCGTTTGGCAAGCATTAGCGACTATGTAAAAGAAAGTCAAATGAAAATTGCAGAGCTTGAAAAATCTGCGAAGAAAACTCGCGGCTATGCAGGCACCATCAAAAGGTTGAAAGCTGATTTGGAAAAAACCACTCTACAATTGACTACTCTGGAAGAAGAGGTGAAAAATGCACGTTCTGAAAACCAATCACTTGCGCGGACTGTTTCCCAGAGAGATTCTGTGCTCACGATCAATAGTGAAACCTTAAAACAAAGGGAGGAAAACCTCGCATCATTGGAATCTCAAATGCAGGAGATGAATGTAGAAACTAAAACGTTCCAGGCTGAATCCTACTTTGCGCAAGCCAAAGCTTTAGAAGAAGCTGCTAACCGCACTCAGTTCGCTGCGAAGAAAAAGAAGAAAGCTCAACGTGAAGCACTTGAATTATATAGAAAAGCCTTTGAATTAGGCAAGAATGAAGCGCAGGTTAAAGTCGAAGAATTAGAAAAAGATCTTGGTTAAACAAAACTAAGCGGATAGATGAAAAGGCACGAAGGAAACTTTGTGCCTTTTTTGTTTTCAGGTTAATGATATTAGCCTTCTAAAATCAGGAACGACGCAACCGGGGAAAGATGGTACCCGAATTACCAGCTTACCCTTTCTTTATTAAGGAACGCAGCAATCCCTCTTTTACAATCTTCGCTTGCGCGTGCCTTAGCGTTTGCCTCTGACGCAAAAGTTAAGGCGTCTTCAATGTGGAGTGACTGCACTTTACTGAACATCTGCTTGGTGATACTCATGGACGAAGATGAATTATTCTCAATAAGTTGCCTGGCAAATTCAAGAACCTTTTCTTCGAGCTGGCTTCCCTCGGAGACATGATTTATTAATCCCATCATTAACGCTTCATCCGCCGAAATGATGGCCCCTCCGAGCAGCAATTGTTTCGCCCGGGTCTCTCCCACTTTCCTGATTAAAAAAACCATGACAATAGCAGGAACAAATCCAATTTTAACCTCTGTATAACCGAAATTAGCTTCCGTGGAGGCATAGGAGAAATCACAAACGGTAGCCAGACCACAACCTCCTGCCAGTGCGTGCGCGTGAACCTGGGATATAACTACTTTTTTTAACTGATATATGGTGAGGTATAATTCCTTCAGGTGGTTGGAATCAGCCAGGTTCTGTTCGTAAGAAAAATTTTGCAATGATTGTAGGTAATCGAGATCCGCGCCAGCGCAAAAAGCGTCCCCATTTGCCTTCAGGATGACCACTTTAACATCACCATCTTGTTCTGCGTCATGGAAGGCTTGTTTTAGTTCTGAAACCAGCTCATGACAAAGTGCATTGCTTTTTTCCGGCCTGTTCAGCGTGATGAATGCAATACGTTCGCTAACAGCATATTCTATATACTTCATGACTCCAGGTTTTCAATTTTAAAGGCAAGGGCACCGTGATGCAAAACAGAATGTACATCAAACTTATATAACTTGGCAGCTTCTAAAAAGCGGGTAGCGAAAAAAACAGAGTTGCTGCTATCAAGGATCACTCTCTTAAATGTAATATTTCGCGCAATTTTATCCATTTCGTTCACCGCATTGTTTCCAATGATGATCCAGTCAACGGTTAATGTATCAGGGGGTTGAAAATTCTTTTCTGTAATGTGAAGTATCGTCATCCCTTGCCAGGCAATGAGATTACTACCTTTTAAAGTCTGTGAATGCGGTAAGGCATGGCTTACTTTCCTGACACCTGCCATCAACCTGTTACCCCTTACATGAAACCTGATCTTTTCGTGATCCTTGATGAGCGCACTATCGGTGAGGAAAACGGTCTGTCCTCTGTCAATAAAATCGATCGCACTGTGGCCGGGTATTTTGTAAACAGTTAATTGCTTAATGTTAACATCGCTCGAAAAATGTAACCACTGAATGGTAGCGAATGATACCGCAATCACGGAAGCCCAAACAATATATTTGAATTGTCTGTATTCGGTCACCAAAATAATGAATAGAATCAAAACCATGAGAAGACAGCATTGTACGGCGCTTACATAAACATTGTCAATCAAGTTGAACGGAAACGATTCTATTGTAAAGACAATATAATTCGCTATTTGAATAGTTAATTCGAGAAAGAATCCGGCAACCCCTGCCAGAACAGGAATAAAACTTAACGCCAGTACGAGTAATCCAAGAATAAGAATTGCAAACGAAATGGGTACAACTAAAAGGTTGGATAATAAAAAATAATTTGGAAACTGATGGAAATACAGGAGCCCCAATGAAAAAGTAGCGATCTGGGCGGAGATTGAAACACAAGTAATTTTCCATATTTCTGTCCACACCCGGCGCTTGGGTTCCCACAAGGTTAACAATTTTGGATATAGGTAAACGATGCCCAATACAGCCAGATAAGACAGTTGAAATCCTACCGATCGGATCATAAAAGGGTTGAATAACAAAAGACAAAAGGCGGAGACCGCAAGGGTATTATAAATGTTTGTGCGGCGCGACCACGGTGTGGCAATCGCCATAAAGGAAAACATGGTAACGGCACGCAAAACCGACGGAGTGAGCCCCGTAACAAAACCATACATCCATAATATGGTAAGACTGATGATGGCTACCATCCATCTCCCTCCTGCTAATTTCTGGACAGGTCTCAAAAACCAGAGGAGGATGAAATAAATTATACTCACGTGTAAACCGGACACGGCCAGCACGTGCATGGAGCCTGTAGCGGAATATGCGTTTAATAATTCGTTGTCCAGCCCATCCGTAACACCGAGCACCAGGGCCACGGCAATAGCTTGTTCACGCTCTCCCTCTACAAAACGTTTTAAAGCAGCCTCCGCCCATAACCTTCCCCGAATAGCAAACGCCATGAATTTACTGGGCGGAGAGTTTGTTAATCTGAGGACATCTTTTATTCTTAGAAAATGCTGATGGTAAATATTTTTAGAAGCGAGAAACTGTTTGTAGTCAAATTCTCCAGGATTGGCGGGTGATTGAATTATCTCAGGGGCACCTCTGATCACCAACACATCGCCGTAATCAAACGGCCTCAAAAAATCGATTTTTGAAAAGTAGAGAACAATTCTACCACGATTCGCTTTCCATTCATTTGTGTGAACAGCCAATACTTCAGCTTCCATTTTCCATGAGCGATCTTTCTCTTCCGCAAATTTTGTAAGCACCGCCTTGTAATATTTAATGGGATCTGGTGTATGAAGCAAATGATCGGGGTTTCGCGATTCAGTTTGCCTGACAAGGTGGGTATATCCCAAAATAAATATGAGGGGTAAGGCTATCAACCCGGGATTCAGAAAACGGCGGATGCGTTGATTCGCCAATACCTGTAGCAGGTAAAGCAGACTCAATAACACAATCAGCAGAATGGAAACCCTTGGGCCTATAAGATCCGGTGCATAAATGCCGAGGAGAATGCCCCCAATAAAAAAAATAACCGTCCGGACAAAGGTATAGGGTATCCACCTGAACATGGTTGGAAGTTACGGAATTTTCCGACCAACAACGGGTAACCACGAGCGAAAATTTCCTCACGGATCTTTTAAAATTGGATTTTTTTGGGAGGAAGGGCAGCGAAAATTTTGCGCCCCTCCACCGAACACATGCGACTTAATCCAATCACGCTCTATCCGTGGGTGCTTCTCTATAATAAGCTTCAATGATATCCCTCACTAATTTATGGCGGATAACATCTTTATCGGTTAACTCAACAAATCCGATGCCTTTCACATCCCTCAATATCCGAATGGCTTCTTTCAATCCAGACTTTTGATTAGTAGGTAGATCAATTTGTGTTGGATCTCCGGTGATGATCATTTTGGATTCAGGCCCCATGCGGGTCATGAACATTTTCATCTGCATAGGGGTGGTGTTCTGCGCCTCGTCCAATAAAATGAAAGCATTGTTTAAAGTGCGGCCGCGCATATAGGCCAGGGGTGCTATTTCAATGATCTCCCGCTCCATGTAATAGCTGAGTTTTTCAAAAGGGATCATATCATTTAACGCATCGTATATGGGCCGCAGATAAGGGTCAATTTTTTCTTTCAGATCCCCCGGCAAGAACCCCAGGTTCTCTCCAGCCTCCACCGCAGGACGGGAGATGATAATCTTTTTTACATACTTATTTTTCAGCGCCTGCACTGCCATGGCAACAGAAATGTACGTTTTGCCCGTCCCTGCAGGGCCCAATGCGAAAACAAGATCATTTGCTTCGACTTCATCCACCAATCTTTGCTGGTTGACAGTTTTTGGTTTGATCGCCGATCCTTTTGTGCCATAAATAATGACCCCTTCGGGCGTATTTCCGTTGGCAGCCTCCGGAAGGGTAATTTCCTCCTCCCGGGAAATGTAACTTTTTACATTCTCTTCAGTGACGCGGCCATATTTATGATAATGCTGAATCAAAGCAGTAAGGATGTCGTCAATCTGAACAATTTCGGAAGTGCTGCCCTTCAATACAATCTGGTTTCCGCGGGAAACTATCCGGCTTTTCGGGAATGCTGCCGCCAGTGAATCAATGTTTTTATTTTCAACTCCCAGAAATTCGGGAAGTGAAATATTTTCAAGACTTACTATTTTTTCTATCAATGTTTTTTATTGGGTTAATAAACTTTAACACTGCCTGCTATTGCTGTGCCTCAATCCAGATCCCAGGGATTCAGGCTACAAGCAACTTTAACGTTCAAAATAGTTTTAGGTCATTTATTAATAGCACTTTCATTGCCGTTATAATTCATGGTAAAACCGTATTTTTAGCACAACAAAAATAATACAATAAAAAGCACACCAAGAGTATCCATTTTTAAACTACTTTAAAAAAATCGCTTTTTCAGATGGCCATTGTAACCCTTTTAACAGATTCTGGGGAAAGTGATCACTACATAGCATCTATAAAAGCAAGGATCCTCAGCGTGAATCCGGATGTCAGGATCGTTGACATCAGCCATCATATCCGGCTCTTTGATATTGGGCACGCCGCCTTCGTTTTAAGGTCTGTTTTCCATCAGTTCGCAAAGGGCACAATTCATTTGGTCGGGGTGGATTCAGCAGGAAATCGGGGCGATGCATTTATAATAATGCTGCTGGACGATCATTATTTTGTCGGCTGCGACAATGGACTTTTTAGTTTGTTAAGCCAAAAATTGCCCGAAAAAATCTGGCAAATTAATGTTGAAAGTCCCATTCTAACCACTTTTCCCGAATTGGAAATCTTTTCGGAAGCGGCCGCCAGGCTCTCTGCAGGACAGGCTCCTGATGCCCTGGGAAAACCTTTAACCGCACTTAAAAGGTTGACTGACAGGCAAGTAAAGGCCACCAGGAAGCAGATTACAGGTCACATCATTCGGGTAGACAATTTCGGCAACCTCATCACAAATATCCCAAAACAAGCCTTTGACACGATGAGTAAAGGGAGAGAATACACCATCCTGTTCGGAGGCGAGAAGTTCAGAAGGATTTTCACCTTGTATAACCAGGCGGAACTGGGCGAAATTTTTATCGTCTTCAACAACCTGGAATTTCTGGAAATCGGCATTTATAAAGGCAATGCCTCCGAATTGCTGGGATTGGGATATGATAGTGTAGTGAATATTGTTTTTGAAGAATGAGAAAGGTCCTCAGTCGATCCTGGACTATTTGCTTAATACTTATTGCTTATTATGATTATACGAATTGTCCGAATGCACTTCACGGAATCAGGACTTAATTCCTTTCTCGAGATCTTTCATGCAAATAAAATCGCGATCCGGAATTTTGAAGGTTGCACGCATCTCGAGTTGCTGAAAGATTCTGAAAACGATTTTATTTATACAACCCTGAGTCATTGGGACGATCCTGATAGTCTGGAGCGTTACCGGAAGTCAGCACTTTTCAGAACGGTCTGGGGGAGGGTTAAGAGACTTTTCGCGGAAAGGACGCAGGCGTTTTCGTTGGTCAAATTTATTGCGTTGTGACAGGGAAAGATGCCGTTGCTTTTAAAAGGCTTGACCATTATTTACCTATAAAACTGGAAGGAAACTATTCATATCCAAGAGTGTCAACAGGTTGTTGGTACGGGCCGCTTTCCAAAGAACCGGCCCTGATGCGATCGAGAAATTGAAGCAGTACGCGTCAAAAAAAAAGCTCCTCTTTCAGGAGCTTCTTATGAAAATTTAATTAGAGGCTGTGGTTAAAGTTTTGCTGAAATCAGGCAAAACCCAGGCTTTCCTATAGTAATATTTTTTCGTTATCGCCATTGTTTTTGCCCAAAGTTTGCCACCTTCTTCGCCAAAAAGCTCATTGTTCTTTTGCGATTTTGTTGCCAGATCAAGCGGGGTTTTTCCCCAGCTGACAAAGGCATATCCTGGCTCACGACCAAAGAGAACTTTGTAGGTTACAAATCCATTTGGAGCATTCTTACTTTTGCATAAGGTTGACCATTCCTTAATCAATTTTTCTCCTTCCGCTTCTTTTCCGGGAAGCACTTCCCAGAATAAAATATCCCTGTAATTCTCACCGGTCTGGGGAGACAAGTAAGAAAGGTCAGGCAACACGGTGGCAACAAATGAGCTGCTTGATTCGACACATTTTTCCAATTCTGTAAAGATGCCGGCTACTGCTTCCTTTCCCATTTTTGTTTCCAGGCCAGCCAACATATTTCTGTCCAGGTCAGCAAAACCTTTGATCGGAATGAGATGGGCATAGGTGTTGTCATCGTAAACTACCGAGGTCCATGAGAAGTCCGCCTTGTGCAAATCACAGGCAGATTTCAACTTCTTAAGCGCTTCTTTGTACTGGGCATCCATTGATGGCCTCACGATATCTTCATAGATGGCAAACTTGTCTGGAGCAGCAGATTGCTGAGCAAACATTAATCCTGAAAAAACCAGGAGAAAACAAAAACTGCTTATTAATTTTTTCATACAATTATGGGTTTAGAGGTGATCGGATAAAAATGTAAATATTACAACAGTAAATTCCATGATTATTTATTTTGAATAATCTGAATTATTTCTTTCCGGGAACCTTTAATTCAACCTGTTTCTTTCCTCCTCAGATCCGGGCTGAACTTGCACGGACCGTAGTTTTTTGTTACCCAAATTTCTTGAATAAGTCAGCCTGACAAATTGGCTATGGAAGTCGTATCTCAAGTGGGAATTCAGATTGACCTGTGGAAGGTTCGTGTTTATGCGCCAGTAATTTGTATACAAAATATCATCCATGGCAAGTCTTAATATTCCCTTCTCCTTACCCAATTTCTTTTGAATACCAACATTGAGCGAGCCAAATGGCATAAACCTCGATATACCGAAAACCGATTTTGATTGATAGAACCCTGAGATTTCAATAGTATAAGCTCTCGGCAATTTCAACTGATTGTTTACAGTAATATTAACATTGTAAATGCTCAGACTGGCGTTATTTTCCAAGTGACTTGTCACGGCAGTTTGATATTGACCAATAAGATTTGTCTGAACTTCCCACCATGGCGCAACGTGAAAAGATAAAGAATTAGAAAGGTGAAAGGTATTCAAATAGTTGAGGTTTTGCGATTTGTAGATTAGATTACCATCGCTGTCGACTTCAGGCTGGAAAAAACTTATTTCATTTTCCGAATGGTTATACTGCATGATAAATATCCATGGTCCGGAATGATAACCGGCTCTCACACCGTCTGAAATGGATGGCCATAAAGCTGTGTTTCCTGAAGAAAACGTATTTGGACTCCAGAAAAATACGAAGGGGGCAATATCTTTGAAAGTCGGTCTTGTAATTCTTCGTGAATAGGAAAACGAAATGTCTTTTTCCTTATCAATGTCTTTTTTTATAAAAAAGCTTGGGAAAAAACCTCCGTAATTCCTGTCTATAATTCCCTTTTGCGTAGGGGTACTGATGTAGGTGTCAGTGTGCTCATAACGCAGGCCACCGCTTACGTTGGATACCTTTTTGATTCTTGTACGCTTCTGCTGTAGTCTTGAACGTTTCTGCTACACGCAAGCAGCAGTATGCCTGTTTTAGGCATGAAAATTTCATTAAAACCATATGAGCATGCGGGAAGTTTTTGACAGCACCCCCCGAGCCGGGAAGTCGAAGCCGTATTCAGTGCGCTATCTGATTTTCGCCTTTGTTAGATAAGGTTGTTTAAATTCTATTTTCTTTGGCTTCTCGATCACCTTCTTGTGGGTTCCGCGTGCCGCGCGGATATCATCGCCATACGTGTGGCTGCACACATGAGTCACTCCCTGAAACGTTCCCTTTATATCTAAAATTGATTTGGATTTTGCCATGAAGGCAGGTTTTTGCTGACTTTGTGATACCACTAAAAACAATAAGCGATGGCCAAATTCCCATCAAAAAAATCAAATTTCTCTGTCCCTTACAGAGACCTTATACAGACCCTATACAGATCGTCATTCAGGTCAACCCCCTACCAGCTCCCCGGCAAATCCCAACCTTCTCCCTGCCATATCCCAGGTAGATCCCGGTCTTCTTCCTACCAGAGAGCCTGTTACAAAAAATAAACCCACACAGCTTACTACTTATCGCTTACAGCTTTTTTAAGATGTCAAGTTTATATGAAGAAACCCTGCAATTGATACTGATTTGCAAATGCGTGGACTTTTCCTGGAAAATGCCTTTTATCAAGACTCCTTCCTCTTCAATATTAACATTTTGTCTTTTCTATTACCTTATGGGATCCGCTACCGGGTCAGGCAATCATGTTGGGTCCGCAGTCTTACTTGAACTTGGATTCATCCGCTCGCGCGAGTTGCTGGACAATTTGCATCATATGGTACGGAATTCGCAACTGCATATCATTGATGGAAATAAAGTCATAGAAATACGGGTATCCCGAATTGATAAAGGCTCCATCACCAAAAGAATTCTCGAAAACAATGATTACGATTTTGTAATGGCAATCGGTGACGATAAGACTGACGAAGACATGTTTAGAATTTTGTCGGAAAATGCGTGTGCGTATACGATAAAGATCGGCCCGGGCCATACTCAAGCCCAATTTCATCTGACTGATCAACTCGAAGCGCTGCGACTTCTCAGTGAATTTGTGGATGAATCAGAACTTGTTGATAGTTAGCCAATCAATTCTTTCTATTTGATTGGCCTATTCATCAGATCAATCATCAGGTTGAAAGCATCCCGCGATGGCGGGCTTTCCAATTTCAAAGGTTTCGTGATAAAATCTGAAATTCCAAATTTAGCTGCTGCGACCTTGTCCTCCCGTTCATCGGAAGTCGAAAGAATAAATACTTTGATATCCTTAAGCTCATCATCACTCTTAAGCTTAGCCAGAAATTCCAAGCCATTCATTTTTGGCATGTTTAGGTCAACCAGAATAACATCGGGATTGCCCTGAAATATTTCAGATGAACCGTCACTCAATAACGCCAGCGCTTCTTCGCCATTTTTAGCTATTTTTAATTTGTGAAGAATGCCCTTTTTTCAAGGGTTCTGCGAACCTCCATTTGGTCAAGATTATCGTCCTCCACCAGAAGAATTTTTACAACTTTTTGCATTGTTTATCGACTTTCGTTTTTTGGCCAGGTAAATGATGGTGAAGGGAATAGGCAGTAAACTTCTTCGAGGTAACCTCTTCGGAATTGCCGCATTCATTTTTGCATAAATTATGTTGGCCATTATGGGAATGATGTGGCCATCACCGCCTATGGAGGGCAGTCCAATGCTGATAATGATTGGCTGCATCATAGGACATATTATTTTTGGAATTACAGTTGCCTTTATCGTGAAGGAGCCATTTGTTAAAAAATAGTCAACTGAAATATCTATTATGTACTCAGCCGATTTGAGAAATTTCTTTGTGCTAAAATAACGTTCCTTAGAGTGATTTTTGCCGAAGGTGGTTTGGGATCGTCAACCACTCGATCCCTTCAAAAATAAGTTCGGTAACAATAGCTAACAAGGCTGCGGGTATGGCACCTGTTAAAATCATCTCGGTATTGTTTAAGGCTAGGCCGGTTACAATGAATTCGCCCAATCCACCGGCACCAATAAATGCTGCTAAGGTGGCGGTGCCCACGTTGATAACAGCCGCGGTACGAATACCGGCTAGCACCATAGGCATGGCCAAAGGCAGTTCAACCCATTGTAATTTTTGCCAGGGTGTGAGCCCGATAGCAGAAGCTACTTTTTTCAACATAGGGTCAACCGTACTCAGGCCAATAACGGTGTTTCTCAATATGGGCAACAGCGCGTAGAGAAAGAGTGCAATCATTGCCGGAAATTTTCCTATGCCTGCAAAAGGAATCATGAGCGCAAGCAACGCAATGGAGGGAATGGTTTGAAGAATGCCGGTAGTGTAAAGTATGGTTTTTGAAAATCGTGGAAAACGGTATAACGTAATGCCGAGCGGAACAGCAAGTATAATAGATGCTATCAAGGCGAGCATCGTCAAGGTGATGTGTTCCCAGGTCTTTTGAAGAATTTTGCTGAGTTTACTTCTTTGTGTACTTGTATTAGCAGACAGAATTTCTTTTTGAATCAAAAACTTACGAGCAATGTCATAGTGACTCTTCTTTTCAAACAAGGCTGACGCATTGAGCTGTTGCATTTCCGTTTCCGTGATTCGTCCATCTAACTGACGCAGCAATTGCTTTGCTTTATCAGGTAGATTTGTCGAGTAGAATGAAACCGCCTGGTAATCCGGAAAGAATTTTTTATCATCCTCCAGTAGTGTAAGTTCATATCGAGGAATTTCACCATCGGTAGAATAGGCATCGGTCATGGCAATCTTATTTTCTACTATAGCTTGGTAGGCAAGACCATGTTCCAGTGCCACGGGTTTTTGCGGTAGTTGGTAGAAATCGGCCAGGTTTTTCCAACCGTCCTGACGCTCTAAAAACTCATAGCTTAATCCAATTTTTAAATCCGGATAGTTTTGCAAGTCGGATATTGCTTCAAGATTCAGCTCCTCCGTCACCTTCCTTTTAATAACAAGCGCATAAGTATTATTAAATCCATAGGGCGAAGATATTTCTAATTGAAAACGGTCTTTCACAAGTTGATTCAATTCTTCCCTGTTAGTTACGATATTCGATTTCAGAATTTCAGCAGCAATAGTTCCTGTATATTCCGGATAAACATCAATGGCTCCGGTTCTCAGCGCTTCAAAACTTACCACGGTGCCCCCCAGGTTGAATATGCGTTCTACCCGGTAGCCCCCAGCTTCAAGAATTTGTGAGATCATCTCACTCAGGATATATCCTTCATTGAAATGCTTCGCGCCAACGCGAATGGTTTGCTGACCTTGTGCTACAAGGGTAATCAGATGAAAACAAATTATTAGGGGTATTTGCTTCATCAATCAGCGAGGTAGGTTGATTTTAATTCTTCCAACATGGCTTTATCTCCTTGTTCTTTTATGGTGCCATCCTTCATCCAAATAAAACGATCCGCCAATTTCAGTGCTTCTTCCCAATCATGTGTAACCATCACAATGGTGCGAGGTTCAGTTTGCTGAATCTTTGCTAGATGTTTGTAGATCTCACTTTTTGTTTCGTAATCCAATGAGGCAAAGGGTTCATCCATCAATAATACAGGCGGGTTTAGAAACATTGCTCTGCACAAACCAACGCGTTGCTGCTCACCACCTGAAAGCTGATGAGGAAACTGACTTAGACAGCCTGGACTCAATTGCATCATTTCAATTAATTGCAGTACTCTTTTATACATGGTTTGACTACTCATTTTAGTGATCTTACCAAGCAACGTGATATTGGATTGAATGGTGAGGTGAGGGAACAAGGCTACCTGCTGAACGACATAACCCAACTTCAGGCGAAGTGCATGTATATAATCATATTGAATAGACTCGCCAAAAAGCTTTACCTGACCACTATCAGGTTTTATCATGCCATTTACAATTTGCAACAGGGTAGTTTTACCACTACCACTTTTACCTAAAATGGCCGTTACTTTTTCATCTTCAATATCAATTGAAATATTGGCCAAAACAGTTTTGTTGTCAAAACTGTGCTTTATACTTGTTAACCGGAGCTGCGAATATTTATCCAATTCAAAGGAGTTTATTGTAAGAATAAGGCCAAAGTAATATAGCGCAACATATACAGGAAACCGAAAGTTAAAAACCGGTCGCTGAATTTACTCTCTACCGATGAATATTCAGCAAACACCGCTAGCTTTTCCAAATTCCTATGCATGCCAACACCCTATAATCCTCCCCAACCGGATTCGGCCGGTTGCTCTTTTTCTTTTCCCTTTGAGTAGTTTACACCCACCAACGGATAAATTTCAATCCATTTTGTTTCGAAAATATAATGGGCTACAAAATCAACATCCCACAGACTGTTGTCGGAATTTCGGAGATAGGAAAACTCAGGACCGAAACAAAATCGTTTGTTCGCATTGTAATAAAATCGCGCGCTTTTTATTCCCCTGGACTGAAATTCATTTGAATAGACCGCGCCTAAGCCACCCACGAAGGAAGTCTTTTGAAAAACCCAATGATGGTAGGAATTAGTTTCGGCTTTCTGTTCGTCTTGTGCGCTAGCGCAAATAACAAATAAGCAGAATAGACCGAACAAGGTTGCCTTCATCCGCATGTAACTATTGGGAGTAGCGTGTTTCAATTTTGATATCACGTCGAGTGTTCTATGCACCGGGCACTTATCTGCGATTTCCAATAGTTTAGCAAGTTGCTGCTCATCTAAATCGCCCTCTACTTCTAGGATTCTCACAAAGTGATCAATACGGGAATTGGGACTGTCAATTTCACAATCTTCCCAATGCCGTTTGGAATGAGTCACGTGTACTTTGATTTCTTTAACGTTAAGTCCTTTACGGTTGGCGTACATACGCAATGTCATTACCGTGCAGGTGGCCCAAGGCTGAAGTAAGCAATTGATAAGGCGATGGCCCCAGGTCATTCCCTCCAACATCGTCGGGTTCATCAGTCGTAATAAAATGTCTTCCTGCTTTAATCAGCGTTGTAAATCCATCTTCCTTATCACCAATCAGTGCTACCGTCTGATGTTCCGTTTCAAGTGATAATTCTTCCGGAAGTTGTATATACCGCTGTGCCCACGCAGCAATTACTTCACCCGTGTACTGCGAGTCCGATTTATGTGTAAATGAATGGTCTGCACCAGCAAGTGAAATAAAACTTTTAGGATGGTTTGCTGCCTGATACAACTCAGCTGCATTCTCAATTCTAACAATAGCATCTTTCGGTCATCAATCTTGAATCTTCTTAGTTTCATAGTCTTTATTTATCGAGAGCTCTTTCTAACCGCCTTATCGGCTAAACATCAGGGATAAATGAAGTTCTAAAATAAAAGGATTACTTGTAGGCAACTTGGATAACCACAACTGTTAATAGAAAGTACAACTGCTTGAGGTAAGGTGAACGCCGTTCATTCTAAAATTTCATTATCCTTCTGTTATCGGAGTACTCTAACTCTCGCCGCTTTATCGTGTCATATTTCATAAGTAGTCCTGAAAATGTTGCTGTAAAATTTCAGTCAGCAATTCTTTGCTTAATGGTTTTGTTTCAAAGCCCGTTACTTCTTGTATTTCCTTTGCCCTTTTTATATCATCGGGGTTTGCTGATGTTGTTAAAATCACAATAAGTACTTTTGCTTTTTGTGCAGTGCCTAAATGTTTATATTGTTCTAAAAATTCCCATCCATTCATTTTAGGCATGTTCAGGTCTAAAAATATGAGGTCGGGTGGAATACGATTTTCATCTTTGAGATACGCTATTGCTTCAATTCCGTTTATAACAATATCAATGTGGCTGACAATGTTCATTTTATTGATAATGATTTGATGGTAGTAATTATCATCCGAGTCGTCATCAATTAATAAAATGCTATTTAGCTTTTTCCTCATACTATTTTTGCTTTAACTTTTTGGTATTGTAAAATAAAATGTGCTTCCTTTTCCGAATTCTGATTCAACCCATATCTTTCCTCCATGCATTTCGATAATTTTTTTGCATAGCGAAAGTCCTATACCTGTGCCTGCATATTCTGTTCGGAGGTGAAGGCGTTGAAAAATTATAAATATTCTGTCGTAATATTCTTTTTCTATTCCAACGCCGTTGTCTTTTATTGTGAAAAGAAATTCTTTTCCTATGTCAGTTGCTGAAATATTTACAACAGGAGGAATGCCTTTCTTTTTGAATTTGATTGCATTGATTATAAGGTTTTGAAAAACTGATTCTAAATCGTAGCATTTTATAACTGGTAATTTTTCGATATGAATTTCTGCATCGCTTTCTTCAATGATTGCTGTGAGATCGGTTAAAATTTCACGCACCAATTTATCGCAATCCGTTGCCGGTTTAGACATATCTTTTCCTATTCTGGAATATTCAAGCAAATCAAAAATGAGGTTTGACATACGGCTTGCTCCTCCGCTTATTAAACTCATATATTGATTCATTTCTTCGTCGGGATACTTCTCTAATTTTTCGGCTAATAACTTGGAGAAATTGGAAATGCTTCTAAGAGGTTCTTGCAAGTCGTGGGAGGCAGCATAGGCGAATTGTTCTATCTCTTTGTTTTTTCTTTCTAATTCAATATTGTATTGATTTAGTTTTTCTTCGGCTTTTTTGCGCTCTGTAACATCCTGCGCTGTGCCGATCATCCTGATAATCTTGCCTTCATTATTTAGACTAACCTCTCCTCTTCCATGAAGGGTGCGCTCATCTCCATTCGGCAAAATAAGGCGGTGAAAGAAATTGAAAGGTTGATGGTCTTGATATGCTTTTTGCACTATACCGCTCACATTCTCACGGTCATCAGGATGAATACATTTCAAATAATTTTCATAATTTGCCTCAAAGTCCTCTCGGCTCATCCCGAATATCCTGTAAAGTTCGTCAGACCATTCAATGGCATTATCAACAATATTCCATTCCCAACTACCGATATGAGCCAACTGTTGTGCACCATTCAATTTTTCTTCGCTTTGTTTTAATTGTTGCAAATGAAATTCGAGTTCTTCACTCATCGTATTTAATCCAACCGCAATAGCATCCAGTTCATCACCTCTCTCGCTGACGACTATCTTTTCTGAAAAATCCAATTGGGTGGTTTTTATCAGAGCGTCCATTATACCAACTATTCTTTTTTCATTTTCCTGAATGAAATTTGTTTTTGATTCTAAATCCTGATCCGCTTGGATTCGTTTTTGAATGTTATTAGAAAGCTCAGCAGTCATATCATTAAATGAATTTGCCAATACACCAATCTCGTCATTTGAAAATACCTGAGCCTTTACACTAAAATCTCTTTTGGCAATACTTTTTGAAGCACTCATAATTTCTTTCAACCCTCTTGAAATTCCTCTAACAACAAAATAAGTAAGTATCAATCCGCTGAACCCAACTGTTAATGCAATGGCAAGTAATAATTTCAAAATAATATTTTCGAGCCAACGTGCTCCTTCTCCCAGCGTGTAAGAAAACTTATTTTCCAGAATAGTAAGTTTTTGACTGATGGGCTCTATCTCCTTAATAATCTAATCCAATTTATTTTGGGATGGGGAAGGTGAACCTGCCTGTCCGGCAGGCAGGTTTATTTCTGCATGCAATTTTTTAGCAACGGGTATTAATTGTGCAATAACGGAATCTGCTTCTGACCAGATGTTTAATGACTTATGGATATATGAGATGTTATTAAATCTTCGAAACAGTTTAATCATGCCATCAATATCGTCAGGATGGTTGCCACCTTCTATTAAACCCTGTCGGGCAATGGCTAAGTCAGGATTTTTCTTCAATAATTCCCACAATGTTTTGTGGTGGCCTAAGGGCACTTTCATGAAATGATAGAATGCTTGTTCATCTTCCACATTATGGGTTTGGTAATATTGTTGCAAATTATAAATAGCATCTTTTTGAGACTTTGACCATAATCCTTCAGCGCCTACAAAAGCCCTTACTGACGAAAGTGTATTAACAGCAAAATAAAGCGTGCCGAGTTCAACAGCAATAAGAACAGCCATAATGCCTACCACAGAATATAATTTCTTTGCGATAGAAACATTTTTAAACCATTTGAAAAAAGAAAAATTCGCCATTACTAATATGATTTTATAAATATTGTTTCAACCATTCTTTGGCTTCAGTTTCATCACTAAACATTTTTACAGGATACGGTTGTTTTTTTATGCTGAAGAATAAATTTGCAACCATTTTCCCCACCGCAGACCGGGAAATTATTGCAATTGCTTTTGCAATTTCCGGTATTGCTTCGGCAAAATAATCACGCATTTCTTTGTTAACAGGAGGTGAATCCGTGCTGTCAGAAAGGATGCAAATTTTTTTCCCGCCTGTTATCTTTCTAAATTCCTCCATCATCGTTTTTGCTTCTTCTATCGTTTGTTGAGGAACTTTTTTAGCAATGGAGCATAGAATTCCATTTTCGTCAAACCAGATAGTTGATGTTGGAAATTCAATCACTTTAGCATTATTAGGTGGCACCATATATTTAATTAAAATTATGATTGATTAAAATTATGTATTTTATTTTTAAACAAGTCATCAAGGTATGTTTTTAGAAATGCAACAATACGAGAATTTTTGTTTCCTGTCTGTCAGTTTTAAGTCGCTGTGTAGCAAAAGAGTTTCCGCTAACAACCCTATATACGCATTGCGAATATTTTTGCAAGATAGAGGTATTGCATATATTGATGCCAAAAAAGGAGGTGAATTCAGCCGTTTACTCGGCCTTTTTGTTGGCAACCAGGAGAGTTCGCACATCAACTCCTAGTGCATCAGCCAAGGCAAAAAGGGATTCTACCGTTGGCTGCATATCATTACGACACCATTTTGAAACCGTGCTGGTATGGACTCCAAGCTTCTCAGCAATCCACAAATTGGTTTTGCCTTGCTCTGCGATTACGGCTTTTATCCTGTTAAATACTTTATTCTTCTTAGCCATTATGAGATTTAAAGGCTCATAAAAAAGCCTTTAAGTACGATTAAGAAGACAATTTATACTTCCTAAAACTTGCAAAAAGCGACGCAAAATAACCTAATTAAGGTGTTTAATGACCTTATAAATACTTTTAATTTGCTAATAACTGTCATTTTAGTATATTCAATAAACTTTTTTCAGGCTGCTTTCAGGCTGCCTCTTCATTGGAAGCCCATCCATTGAGAGCGCAGCCTGATTTTTTAGAATAAATCTTATGAATGTTAGCGAATCAACCATTCAATTTACTGGATCGTTTTTCTATTCCAGAAACAGAAATACGAAAAGCACTTTTTGAAATCCTGTTATTACTTCCCAATGAAATTCACTCCATCAATGAAGTCAAACAATTTTAAAGGTAAGGGAATATCAATTAGCCCAGGCGCCTTGGTTCAAATTCTTTTGATGTTTCAAATAAGCGGCTTATCAAAACTGTAAATCTTGAATCTGATATCAAGAGAAAAAGAGGAAGGCCACATCTGAAATTTATGATCAATCATGATTTGATTTCACGGATCATTTAGGCTAGCATCAACAACATTACTCAACAGTACTTCTCATTACACAAAGTGTAAAAGAGAATTATTTAAATGCGAAAAATTTGTGCCAATGTAGTCCCAAAAATCGAGTAGGAAGATAGGGATTAGTTCCCTATCTGTCCTCTCACACCACCCTGCGTACCGTTCGGTACAGGGCGGTTCCTTAAATTTACAACTCTGACCTGTCGGTAATA
>JBDSIM010000216.1:0-14153 GCA_039917935.1 Cyclobacteriaceae bacterium
AAATGCAAATCACAAAGTTACGCGGAGGAATTTGTTTTCTTTTTGTGCGACGGGAGATGTTGGCATTATGAATTTCGAGACGTGCTTCTGAAAATGTGCTAAAGGTCACGGAGAGTCTTGAGTAAACTAAATATATCGGGCGCGAGCCATAAGGGTGGACCCCAGGGTCGAAAATTAAGAAGGATGCCATGGTACAGATTAATACCAGGCATCCTTCGAGAATGTTACCATGATCTGTTAGTCTTCAGGCTCTAGGCTGGCTGCATAATTAATGCCGTTTTCAGCAATGTAGGTTAACATTTGGTCGGCTTGTTTTTCTTCCAGCAATGTTTTTTCCAGGAGGCCTGACACCTCCGTATAACCTAGGGTTCGTGAAAGGGTAGCCAACCCACCGTAGGTGGCGATTTCATAGTGTTCGACTTTCTGCGCAGCGAAAATAAGCCCCACGTCTCTTTGAGCGCTTCCTTGATCTGTTTCATCAATGATATCTTCCCCCTCATCAACGATACCTGATATGGCTTTGCATTTTTTCTCCTTAGCCGGCTCACCGATTAACTCAAAAATTTGCTCCAGCCGCTCTACATGCTTTTTCGTTTCCTTAAAATGATCATTAAATGATTCTTTCAACCGAATGGTGGTGGCTGCTTCCTTCATCTCCGGAAGTTTCTTAACCAGTTTTTTTTCAGCCCAATAAATATCCTGAAGTTCTTCAACAAAAAACTCCTTTAATTTTGAATGTGCCGCTGTATTGCCGGCTACTGTTATTATTTCTGTTGCCATAATGATTATTTTTTGATAAACTATTGAACATAAAAATTGTACCGCACGGCCTAAGCAGCCTTACATTTTCAATAGTTTTTTTATTCCGGCCTTATGAATTCCAGTCAATGAATGCGATTTTCAGAATGGGTGGCTGATGCAACGGTTGCACCCATACGCCTCTTGCCCATCATCAGCAGTAGCCAGGAAATGCTACAAGTGACTGCCATAAGGGCAACAATGGGAATTGTATCCTGAGCATTAAAAAGCGCTACGCCACTTGACGCCAGCGCGGCGATGCCGATTTGTGTACAGCCCAGCAATGCAGCGGCGCTGCCAATGTTTCGCGTGAACGGCGCAAGTGCGAGCGCGTTGGCATTTGGATTGCAGATGCCCAGACAGGACAAAATAATGAAGAACATTCCAATCGAAGCATACAGGCCGAACAAACCGCTCCAGGCGCCAGCGAGAAAAAGTAAACTTGCCATTGTCTGACAAATCAACGCGGCACGGAAAATTTTTTCACTACTGTAAATACGCGTTAAGAAAATATTTAACTGACTACATCCGATGAAGCCGACTGATAGCAGGGCAAATATCCCACCATAAACCCTGGGTGTAACCTGAAAAATTTCCATAAAAATAACAGGTGACCCAGCTACATAGATAAATAATGTCGCGAAAGAAAAGGCGCTTGAAAAAGTATACGTATTAAACTGGGGTTGTTTTATAATGGAAATAAAAGTAAGCAGAATGGGCCTGGGCTTGAGCGAAATGCCAGTGTCAGGTGGATGTCCTTCTGGTAAAAAAAGTAACGTAATGAGCAGAATGACCGCACCAATAGCGGTGAGTACGAAAAAAATAGCCTGCCAGCCAAATGCAGTAGCAATAAATCCACCGAAAGTCGGCGCGAGCAAGGGTGAAACGCCAAGTATGAGTACAAGCAACGAAAAGATCTTCGCACTTTGTTCCACGGGAAAAAAATCACGAATCATCGCCACCGCTGAGACCCAGGCAGCACTACCTCCTATTGCCTGAATAAATCGCCAGGCCACCAATGCCTCCAAATTTTGAGATTGCGAACACCCGATGCTCGCCACAATAAAAACAAACAGACCAGCGAAAAGCGGTTTCTTTCTTCCGAATCGATCCAACAACGGTCCATAAAGAATCTGACCAATAGCCATACCGATAAAATAACTGGAAACGGAAAGTGAAATTTGGGCGGGGATAGTATTAAAATCATCGGCAATTTGTGTGAAAGCAGGAAGGTAAAGATCAATCGCTAACGGAGATACCGTTGCCAATGCCCCTAATATCCAGATAATAATTACGCCATTGCGTTTTGCGTGCATATTGATCGTCCGGGTTAATTTCACCTTGATTTTTTGCGACACAAAACGGACTTTAGTTTTTTCATTTACCAGGAACAGGTATTTTTAGTTCTGAAAATAAATGCTCTTGTTATAATTATATAATTTTTTCTTCAATAACCGGCAGCATCGCCGCCCGTTATTTTGTAACATAACATGTGATATAGGTAATGGATTCAGCCTCTGCACCAAATTTACATTGAAGGATCTCTTTCCCTTTATTGTCAATAGCAAGAGATGCCCCAATGCAATCCCAACCTTTCCACGGACCATCATTCATGTGGCCCACATTGCTCACCGAAAAAATATAAGTCCCAAAATCTCTCGCCGTTGGAAGATAGGCCTTGCGCCAGATCTCACCATACGGTTGTTTGACGTTGTCGTAATCCGGAGGCACTGCCCAGGCACTCGGAGATAAAATGATAGAGGGTTCCATTCTGCCTAAAGCTTTTATGATGGAGTGATCTTCAACAGAGGCATCCGCACAGATCAATAATCCAATACGCCCGAACTTTGTATCCACAACATTGATTCCGTCTCCCGTGGAATAATATGGTTTCCCGATATCCAATTCATTGATTTTACGGTGTTTTAATAACAACTTGCCACCATTATCGATTAATACGGCAGCGTTATAAACCTTATCATTATCTCGTTCCGTAAGTCCGGAACAAATAAAAATATTATTTTTTATTGCCAGGGCACTTAAGCGGGAAAATACTTCACCTCCCGGTATGGCCGTTGCTTTTGTCAAACTGGAAGGATGCGTCCATCCAAGATCCATACATTCCGGAAGCAAGGCAATTTCGCTCCCTTCGGCAGCAGCTTCTTCAATCATTCTTTCAGCCCGTTTCAGGTTATCTTCCAGATTTCCTCCAACGACTTTCATCTGGATCATGGCTACTTTTACGCTCATATGATGGTCCATTTTATTTACCTGCGCTCTCAGGTTATTTGCTTCTGGAATCATTGCTAAAAAAATATAGAAGATGATTTTTTTTTGCATCCATCACAGACTTTAAGCACAAGACGTTTTGCATGCTGATTTACATTGATTATCTTATCGGGGAATTCTAAACAGTGTAATGGGTATCCTTTAGCCAGAGCTTCGCCCCTCCCCTGATACCGTCCATATTGGATACCAGGGTAATATTTTTGTCAAGGTCAAAGGTAATTTTCTTTGAATTCCCTCCGCTGATAAAAAGGAAATCGTAGTTGAAGACTGTTTTCAAAACTAGTATAACCTTTTGCAGGCGAGTGTTCCATTTATCGAGTCCGATTGCTTCAAGGGCAATGTTTCCAATGTATTGGTCATAGTTTCTTTTCCGCGTGAAGGGATGCTGGCCTATCTCCATGTGAGGCAAGAGCGTCCCATCCATGAGCAAGGCAGTTCCGAACCCGGTGCCCAGGGTAATAACCATTTCCAGGCCTTTCCCCGAACATACCCCTAATCCCTGCATATCCGCGTCATTGACAACCCTAACAGGTTTCCGTAATATTTCCGACAACTGTTGCCCTAATGAAAATCCTCTCCACTTACTGGTCCCCAGATTTGGGGCGGTGAATACAACGCCACCCCTGACGTAACCGGGAAACCCAACAGAAACTTTTGTGTACTTCTCAAAATTTTTGGTGAGTTCCACAATCCCCTGCATAACATTCTCAGGTCCGGCAAACTTGGGGGTAGATATTCTCTGATAGTTAATAAGCATATTACCTTCCAAATCCAGAATTGTTCCCTTAATCCTGGACCCGCCAATATCGATTGAGAGAATTTTTTCATCAGAGCCAGAACTTTGCATAGCAGTTTATAAGCGTTAGGGTGCGGAAAGAATGTCTAAATATATAAGTATATGGTGAATCAGAAAATTGGTCAACAGCGTCTGTGGATTTTTTCATTTTTCAGTTGAAGTGTTTCATGGATATATCTTCCGGCCGAATGCGCGACGTGCCCTGCATCAGATTGAAACTGAGCGTATTGAGAAATGGTCTATCTTCATTTGGGAAAACGTAAAAGTTTTCTGTTATTGATCTTCTTAAAATTTCCTTCATGCAGAAATTAGCGCTTATTGGATTCCTTGTGTTGGCTTTTGCCTGCAATAAGGAGGATGACCCTGAAGTATTTACCTCCCTGTCGGGATATTGGATTGTCAGAACACCGGATAATGCCACGACAGTAACGTTCAAGATCGTTACTGATGCCAATAGCCAGTACGTTATTGAAAATATCAGCGTTACCCACAATGGAGGGGCCTACGGCGGGCAGCCCATTGATTCGAGAATAATGGTTACCAGTCCCACCGAAGTGGAATCGATTTATTTTCGAACAAGTGATTTTGTTATCGGGCTGTTGGGAATGTCGGTCAATACTACGTTCACTGAACTACAAATTTCCAATTCCAGCTGGAACATCGATGGAGCTTTCAGGGAATTTGCCATGATTGCAGCCACCCGAAAATAAGCAGGAAGAAGCGCCGCCTCCTGTGGTGAGTATTTTCATAATTTTCGCAAACTGATCCCTGGACTTCGCAATAGGTAATCAAAATCTGATTTTAAAATATTACTTTCGAATGCAATCATGGTAATCCCATCGATTTTAAGTCCTGACAACCCAATAACTTATGAAGAAAAAATCAAAAAATTTTAAGAACCCGGATCCCTCCAGAAGAAATTTTATGAAGAGCGCTGCGGTAGCGGCTGCAGGGTTTATGATCGTTCCCCGTCATGTTCTGGGTGGGAATGGTTTTTTGGCTCCCAGCGATAAATTGCTCATTGCCGGAATAGGCGTCGGCGGAAAAGGTCGATCTGATATTGCTAACTTCTACGAGAGCGGAAAGGCTGACATTGCCTTTTTGTGCGATGTAGATCAGCGGATGGTGGCTGATTCAGCGACCAGTTTTCCAAAAGCAAAATTATATACCGACTGGCGCGAAATGTTTGATAAGGAATCTAAAAATTTTGATGCCGTTTCTGTTTCTACCCCTGATCATAACCATGCGGTTCAGGCCATGGCTGCGATGCAATTGGGCAAGCATGTATATGTTCAAAAACCATTGACCCATGACATCTATGAGGCACGAAAACTTACGGAAGCGGCTGCCCGCTACAAAGTGGTTACTCAAATGGGAAACCAGGGCGCTTCGGGTGATGGCGTAAGGCAGTTGGCTGAGTGGTACGACGCGGGTATTATTGGCGACGTTCATACCGTACAAATCTGGACAAACAGGCCCATCTGGCCACAAGGGATACCCTGGCCGCCGAAGGCAGAGGTCCCTAAAGAACTTAACTGGGACCTTTGGTTGGGAACAGCCCCCTATAAAGACTACGTTGATAAGCTTGTTCCCAGAAGCTGGCGCGGATGGTGGGATTACGGAACCGGGGCATTAGGCGATCTGGGTTGCCATCTGATTGAAGCTCCTTTCCGTGTATTGAATCTCAAGTACGCAACTGATTGTCAGGCCAGTGTAAGCAGTGTGTTTGTTGACTGGGGGCAGCGAGGCCATTTTCCTGATACACCACCTCCATCAAGTCATGCAACATTAACTTTCCCCAAGACCGACAAAACAAAAGGACCTGTCATCATGCATTGGATGGATGGAGGCATAAAACCGGAACGTCCTGCCGAGTTAGGACCAGATGAATTATTTGGTGATGGTAACAGTGGTATCTTATTTATCGGCACGAAAGGAAAAATGATGGCAAGTGAATATGCTGCCAACCCGCGTTTATTACCAACGTCCCGCATGAATGAAGTAAAGGTTCCGCAGAAACTCGCCCGGGTTCCCGGGAGTGCAGACGGACATTATGCACAATGGGTTGAAGGGGCCATCGCCGGATACGGAAAAAAACAGTTGAGCTCCTCCTTTGATCTAGCCGGTCCGTTAACAGAGGCCGTATTAATGGCCAATCTCGCAATACGTGTGGCCGATATGCCAAAAGCCAGAGCGAATGGAAAAGGTTTTGATTATCCCGCTAGCAACACGAAACTATTATGGGATAATCAGAATATGAGGGTAACCAATTATGATGAAGCCAACCAGTTTGTAAAACGCGAATACCGCGATGGCTGGAACTTAGGTGTTTAAACGCATTTAATAAATCAACCCGATTGCCATGCACCTTAGTCATGGCAATCGGGTAATGATTGGCTTTATATGGTTTTTAACAGAATCCTCCCGGCCCCCTTGATAATTACATCTTATTACCTCCTTGATCTTCCAGAACTTGAAAACAAAAAATCACCTGAAGCTGGTAAAGCATGTACTCCTTTATGTGACCTTTTTTGCCATTCATAGTGCGGTAGCTCAGTCCCCTATTCATATTCAGGAATCAATACACATTGGTGGAATAAAACAATTTATTAGTATTCATGGCAATGATGACTCATTGCCTTTATTGGTTTTCCTGCACGGAGGTCCCGGTGGATCCGTCATGAGTTATGCAGACAAATTTTCCACGAAATTACAGAAACATTTTGTCGTCATTCAATGGGATCAGCGTGAAACCGGAAGAACGCTACAACAAAATGCATCTCCGGTCCCGCTAACATTGGATCTATTTAAAAATGATACCCGCGAATTAATTAGGAATTTATTGAAGCGGTTTCAACAACAGAAAATGTATCTTGTTGGCCATTCATGGGGTACTGTTTTAGGATTTCATATCGCCCGGGAGTACCCCGAACTTTTATATGCTTTCATAGCGGTTGGACCGATGGTCAACCAACTGGAAAGTGAACGTATATTGCTCAGGATGATGAAAGAAAAAGGTGTCCAAACACGGAATGAAAAAGAATTAAAGGAACTCAATACCGTCAATATTCCATTTGAAAATGGAATGCAATTGTACTACCAAAGAAAGTGGCTATTCGAATTCAACGGCAGTTCAAGAAAAATATCCAGGGATATTATTTTAAACTGGTCTGAAACATGGCTGGCAATTTACAATGAGGCGGCAAAAGACAATCTTTTCGAAAGTCTTCCATCAATCCATTGTCCTGTATATTTTTTCGCCGGAAGAAAAGATTGGCAAACCAATTCGACCCTAACGGAAACTTATTATAGAATGTTAACTGCTCCAAAGAAGAATTTATTCTGGTTTGAACGCTCCGCTCATGCCATACCCACCAGAGAGCCTGACCTTTTCCAGACCATTATCATTGAAAACATTCTGCCGGAAACTTATCCTGCTATTCCGAAATCAAAAGTCATTGAAAATTAATCCCGCAACCCCGTTTGTTGATCTTAAATAGTGAGCGCTAATCCCTGATAACCTGGTGTCATCTAGCCATCTCGTTTTCACATAGACAGAATGTGAGCCATGACGATTAAAAATAAAACCTAATTCAAGAATTTACGTAAGCATACCCAGTCATCATCCCCACTATATGTTTTCTCTTAAGGAAGAACACAATGCCAACACGGAATTAACATCTCGCCGTAGTTGTAATCTGGAAACCCTGGTGCGCTTCACCCATGATAACATGGTGAATGAAACAAACGAAACGAAAGTGCCCGGGGTGAAGGGTGTGTTGCTAAACCCAAACCACCTCCCCCGCTTGTAGCGTTACCCAGACTTCAAAAGGTGATCAAATTCATACCGCCAAAAGTTGTTAAAGAGGAAGTCATGCAACTTGCGCCAACCATTCTTGAAGTGAAGGAAAACAGCACCGGGGCGGTGAGCATAGAGAGCCCTTCACTTGTGATCTTTGATGAACCTGTTGCAGAAATCATTTCTGAAAATCACAACCAACTCTTTATTGTAGTAGATCAACAACCTGAATTTGAAGGTGGATATGCGGCAATGATGGCTTTTATTAAACAAAATATGAAGTACCCAGCCAATGCGAGGCGTATACAGATAGAAGGTACGGTACTCGTGCGATTTATTGTGAGCAAAACCGGTTCGATAAGTGAGGTTAAAATAATGCGAGGTTTTATGACTGAATGTGATCAGGAAGCCATTCGGGTTGTTCAATCTATGCCCGCCTGGCGACCAGGCAAACAAAACGGGAGAAACGGCCTTTGAAATTCCGGCTAAACTAAAAGGTAGTCGGCGACAAGGGATAATTCCTTCGCACTGTATAAACTGGCTTTCCTTGCTGCATAAATCAACAGCTCCAGTTTGTTTTCATCATAAAATGCGCACAAACACTTTCGGTGATCATGTCTTCGGATATCGGTAGCCATATTATTGTGTTTGAATATGTTTTTTTTCGATCTCACCGGCTCTGTATGATAACACCATCGTGACAGGCCTAAGAACATCCGCCAGTTACAACCAGGATATTTCACTGAGTGATTAATTATAATCCAGCAGCCAATGAATGCTTTTTTAGTAGGATGCCTCTTCCTAAAAAAAAGAAGTTTCGGTAGCCGTCAAGAAGAAAAACACCTCCGTTTTGAAAAATTTATAAAATAATTGCTTACAAATCATGATTTTCAAATACTATTGCAAAAGTTTTCTGCCCGGATCCGGGTGTGGACCTATTTCAACATCATTAACCGGGTGTTTACCGAAAAAATGAGACAAGCGGTTAAATTGTGGCATAGTAATCACTGTAAACAATCGATATTAATACCAAAACTGAAAAAAAGATGAACGCTATTCGAAATTCTTCCAGAATCATCATGTGGATATTGGTCCTGGTGATCGTCGTAACCGGCTGTAAGAGCAAAAAGAAAGCAGCAGAGGCTGCCCGTGCCGCTGAAGAGAGAGCTAGGATTGAACAGGAAGCCAATCTTCGCCAGGATGAAGAGGCAAAGCGAAAACAAGCGGAAGAAGAATCTGCTAGAAGGGATTCCGAGGCCAGGCAAAATCAGGTGATTACCAACGAACCGAAAGCAAAATTAAATCAATATTTTGATGCTATTTCCAGTTCCGGAAACATGGCATCAGCAAACAGCAGTATCAATGAGGCGTTAACGTTGTTTGCCTCTCCTGAAACTCCTGTGTTGATTGTCATCAGCGAATCAGGCGGCCAGAAAGACTATGACCGGCCTACTACGATACGCCAATACCTGAATTACCTTAAAGACCAGAAAAAAAATATTAACACCATCTCCGATCTTCAGATCGATAGTTCAGGAAAGATCACCGAAGTAGAATTAAGGAAGAATTAAAATTAATTTCAAATATCACAATTATGGTTAAAGCCAGTTACTTATTCACGTTGCTTCTCAGTGTTTCCATCATGGGTAACCTGTCAGCTCAAACAGCCGAAATAAGCAAGGAAAGAAAACAAGCTATTGACTCTCTTGCTTTGGAAAAAGTAAGGGATCTGAGCAAATACATCAGTATTATCGGAAACAAAACCACTGCATTCTCCGAGGCGACCCGCGTAATGGACCGTGCCGAAGAATTGTTCGCTGCAGATAGTGAGATGGGAGTATCTTCCCTCAGCACCAAAGAAGTCACCTACTATAAAGTGCGCAAATATTTCGAAAGATTAATGGCCCTCAACTACGACCGTGTGACCATTTCGTGGTATGACATTCATTACATAAGCGATCTTGAGCGTCAGCCTGATGGCAGATATGTCGGTGTTGTTACCGTATACCAACGTTTTGAAGGTCAATCCGACGATGGACTGATGAAGTATAAGGATACGACCAAGAAAGATATCACCATCTACGTTGAACGCAAAAAAACTCAGATCGCAGGACGGATAGTAGAGTTCTGGGATGTGATGCTTGGAGATATCCGCGTCACCGAAACCAGTTCATGATTGGCACATCAGGCTATTGTTGCATTTCATTCATTCGGTTATTGGGATGGGGTGATGTGTAAATCAACCCTACATTATATTGGTCATTTAGAATCGTTGGATAAAAATATTGTTTCTTGAGTATTGGACATTGGTTATTGTTTATTTCAAATAGAAAGGTGAAGGTTGCGCGGATCACACTGGGGGGCGGAGTGGTTTGGTTGTTAATGTTTTTTACTACGTCCCTGCAAGCACAGGTTTTGGGTGAAAAAGAGGATGAGAGCCGGTTGTATGCTGAATCCAAACAAGTCAACCAATTTTTCAGGAGGTTCAATGGGGAGGAGGATGAAAAGGGGAACCGTTATTATCCTGGCGACAAACAACACCGCAGTGAAAAACTGAGAAAACAATATCTGCGAATATTATTTGATGAAAGCAATCGCGATATCAGCAATGCCCTGAAAACGGATTTCGTAAAAAATATTATAGACAAACCAGAATCCAGCCTTCTTAATTTTCACGGTGGCAACTGGTTTTCGGAATTGCGTACCACTTTCACCATGAATGGAAAAGACCAGTCCGTGGTATTATTCATGGAACTGGAAAAACATCGGCTTGGTTCACGCTGGGTCATTCAAAAGGTGCACGCGGATATGTTTGAACCGTATTTTGAAAAGGACACCACAAAAGTTGGCAGGTTTCTACACCCCATGAGCCATGAATTGGACTTTATGAATTTACGCAAAGCCTTTGTCAACAAGGATAGTATTAACCAATTCACCATTAAACGCTTCCTTCCTGATCACCTTTCACTTTTCTTATATGAAATGAAAAAAGGTAACCTTAAATTTAAAACGGTGGAACAGGTTAAGTTTCACTTTTTTCAAATTGAGGGTTGGTATTTCGGGATTTCTGAATTTAACCGTTCCGGCTATAATACAGGTTGGCTCATATCAAATCTTGTCAGGTTGAATAATCCCTCGGAAAAAGATCTTCTTAGAAAGTTCCTGTATTATGAAACGCAATAAACTGTGGGTCGTCGCAGTTTCTCTGGTTTTCTTCCTGGCTTTTGAGGCGGATGCTCAGAAATCCAAGACGCAAAAACCGGCCAAAAAAACTACGGTTCAGAAACCGAAATCAACCAAGCCTGCTACTCAAAAGCCGAAAACCGATAAGCCTGCCGGTCAGCAACCAAAGACAGGAAAACCCTCAGATACAAAAGTTGATGCTTCTCAGGATGAACAGAAAGTTAAAGACCTGATTGCTTTTCTTCAGTTTGTACTCAATACGTTGGGTAGTAGCGCCACTTCGGCACGCGACAAAGATGTACTCATCACGGAAAGTTATGCAAAAATTTTTAGCGACGCCAAGGTTCAGGTGGAGGATGATCTTGACGAAGAAAGAAAGGTTATTAACAATAAGGATGTGGTTGCCTATCTGAAGGATGTGGATTTCTTTTTCAAAGATGTAAAATTTGAGTTTATAATTGAAGATATCCAAGGTGGTGTAAACGCTAACGGTAAAACTTTTTACAAAGTGTCGCTTAACCGGAACCTCAGCGGTACGACTGCAGATGGAAAACCAATTAACAACACAATTCCACGTTATATTGAAATAAATTATAATCCCGAATCTCAGGATCTCAAAGTTGCCAGCATTTACACCAATGAGTTCGATCAGAAAGAAGCCTTAACGAACTGGTGGAGACAATTATCGTTTGAGTGGCAGACGATCTTTAAACGAAAACTGAACTTAATTGATAGCGTTAACATCAATGACATTAAGAATATTACATCCATCGATGAACTCGATCTCAGCCATAACACCTACATTCAAACCATTGAGCCATTATCACAGCTGATCAATCTCAAACTATTAAACCTATCCTATACAAACGTCAAGGATCTTACCCCGATCAGGAACCTAACTGAGCTTGTTGAATTGAACTTAGCAAAGACTAAAGTATTTGATCTTACTCCGTTAAAGTATTCGGTAAAAATGCAGCGCCTGAATATCAGCGATACAGAGATCAGGTCAATTGCTGTCATTGAAAAAATGGTTTTGCTTCAGAATCTTGAAATGGAGGCCGCTCACGTTATTGATTTCTTACCAGTCTCTACACTCAGGAAAATTTTGAATCTTAATTTGAAGGGTACTCTGATTTCTGACCTCTCGCCTATCTCAAAGCTGGATCAACTGATGGAACTCAACCTCTCAGGGACACCGGTCAGAGATGTAAAGCCAATAAAGGATTTAAAAAGTATAAAAGTGCTTTACCTTGACAGCACCCGGATCAATGATATCAATGCGTTAACTGGCTTTGAAAATCTCGAGGTTTTGCATGCCAACTACACGCTTGTCGGCGATCTGAGCCCCTTGCAAAAACTTAAAAAGCTTGAGCGGATCTATTGTGACCAATCGCCTGTCAAAAAAAGTATGGCAGACGCCTTCATGAAAGCCAACTCCAACGTCCTCGTGATCTTTGACTCGAAAGATTTACAAGCGTGGTGGGCAACCCTTTCAACGGAATGGCAGGGGGTATTGAGTAATACGGCAAAAATCGGATCAACACCCGCCAAAGAAGAATTGGCAAAAGTCACCAATCTCGATTCAATGAACCTTAGCGGCCATGATTCCATTAAAGACCTTGAGCCACTCAGGAAATTACAAAAACTTCAGGTGATTATTGCAAATAACACAGCCGTCGATAATCTATCACCCTTACAGGACCATCGTGAAATAACCTATCTGGACGTCAGTGATACCGAGGTGATAGATTTTTCAGTAGCTGCCAAGTTTACGCATCTCAAAGTTCTGCGGGCAGACAGAACGAAAATTGAAAAACTGGACCCCTTTTTTAATCTAAAAGGCCTGAAGGAACTCTACGTGGACCGCACGAATATTCATGACATAACCGCTCAGGAGTTTCTGGAAAAGAATACAGGCTCCCTGATCGTGTATAAAACCATTCACCTGGACCGTTGGTGGAAAGGCCTTTCTCCGGGATGGAAAGCGGTCTTCAGAACACAGATGCTGAAGGATACCACATCAACAAGAGAGAACCTGCACAGACTTGTCGAACTTGAGAAGTTGGAACTTAAAGATGCGCGTGTGCGTGAACTGACCGCATTAAGTGAATTTATTCGATTAAAAGAATTGCACTTTTCTGCAACTGGAATCTCGGAAATTCCTCCTCTTGAGAATCTGAAAACTTTGCAATCATTACATGCCACAAACAGTCCGCTGCAACGGATAGGAGCTATCAGTCTATTGCGTGAACTGCAGGATCTGGACATCGCGAACACGCCTGTTGATGAATTAAAAGGCCTGGAGAGTTTGAAGAATCTGAAGCACCTCAACTGTGCCGGTACGCAGATTAAACGTCTGGACCCATTGGAAAACCTCGAAACCCTGGAAACGCTTGATTGTTCCAATACCAATGTCAGCAAGCTCGAGCCTGTATCGTATCTTTCGCTGAAAACCCTGACAAGTTACAACACTAAAATCACCAGCAGAGAAATGGAAAAATTCAAGGAAAATAATCCGGAGTGTAATATTGTTTACTATCGATAATTGTGAATGCACTAGCAGTTTTACGGCTGCCCAATAAAATTAATTGATGGAGGTTAAGATCAGGTACAGCCCGGCAACAATTCCGACGACGATATCAAAACGACGAAGGGCATCGTAGATGATTCCTTTCTGTGAATCCTTCCGCGTTCTGATAAAAAGCCAGACAAACAGGCTAAAAAGTATAATACCTGCACTTAGGGTAACATAATCCATAAAATGGGCTAGCTATTGTTTAGTGGTTGGAAAATTCTTTCACCGGCGCATCCTGTCCACAAGCCAGCCGGAACTAAAGATAACGAAGATTTACCTGTGGCACAACGTCATCAACCCTTCCTCCGTTTGTATCTGTAATCATGTGAGAGATTATCCTATGAAAAATTGCTACACGATTACGCTGCTATTTCTTTCGTTACTGAGTTGTTATCAAAAACCAACCGATAATTTTAAGCAGGATAAAGTTTTCGCTGCGGTAACCACATATAAAATACCAGATGAAGTGGCTGTAATCTATCGTTCGATAGATGCCGGGAATACGTGGTATGCTTTTTCAAATGGAATACAAGCGCAGGCTACCATTAGCAGTTTTGTATCAAGGGGGAGCAAAATCTTCGCTGCAACAATCTACAATGGGGTATTTGTATCCGAGAAAGGACTCAATATTTGGAGGCCTGTAAATGAGGGTTTACCTGATCATATTGGTATCAATAGTATGGTCTCCATTGAAAAAAAACTGATCATTGGAA
>JBDSIM010000217.1:0-14382 GCA_039917935.1 Cyclobacteriaceae bacterium
CTTCAATGAGACTTGTAAGCGGATCTACTACCACAGCTTTTGGTTTGAAACTATCAGCGAGCTTATAAACATTCAGTAAATGCATCTCCAAACCAAGAAAGGAAGGTCTGAGAGCCACAATCTTTAAAAGCCCTTTTTTTACCCATGGCGCAAAATCAATACCGATAGAATTCATGTTTTGAATGAGTTGCCCTGATGATTCTTCATAAGACAAGAAAAGACAGCGTTCGCCACGTTTACAACTTTCGAGTGCGAATGAAGCTGCAAAACTTGTTTTTCCGCTGCCTGCAGTGCCCGAAGCCAGTATGGTGCTGCCTCTGGTGTAACCTGAACCATGCTTGAACAATTTGTCTAACGATGGAATCCCTGTCGAAACTTTCTTGCCTGTGCCCGGTTGGTCAAGCCCTGCTGATGTGATAGGAATTACTGAAAGTCCTTCATAATCAATGACGAATGGATATTCGCTTGTTCCATGACTTGACCCCCGATACTTAATAACACGAATTCTGCGAGTAGCTATTTGGTCTCTTACTCTGTTATCTAAAAGAATGATGCAATCGGAGATATACTCCTCCAGGCCATGACGTGTATATGAGCCGTTTTGTCCCGTCTCGCCGGTAACAATTGCCGTGACTTTTTTTTCTTTAAGCCATCGGAAAAGTCTTTTTATCTCTAAGCGAAGAATGCCAATATCTGTAATGCCTGCAAAGAGAGACTCGAGAGAATCTAAAACAACACGTTTGGCACCGATAGAATCAATGGCTTCTTCCAAACGAACGAATATTCCTTCAAGATTAGAGTCGGTCTCCTGAATGTCTTTGCGCTCTAAAATAACATGTTCGAGCACAATCTTTTTCCGTGAAACAAGCGCTGGCAAATCCATATTGAGAGAAGCCACGTCTTTATAAAGTTCATCCTTTGCTTCTTCAAATGACATGAGAATGCCCGGCTCGTTGTAATCGGTCGCACCCTTGATTAGAAAATCAATGCCAAAAAGGGTTTTTCCAGAACCCGCATTTCCAGAAACCAACGTGGTTCTATTTTTCGGAAGCCCGCCTTCAGTAATTTCGTCAAAACCTTTGATGCCGGTGGGGCATTTGAGTAATTTATTGCGCTTGGGGGTAATCTTTACCCTGATAGTTTTTACCATACTGATAAGTCCTTTGTTATATGTTAGAGATCAACCTCTCATATAATAAAGAAAAGTTGCGTTTTATCGACTTGTTTATTACTGAATAAGAAGTATCAATTTCATATTTAGATCTCTTGCCAGCTTCCATTAGCCTTTAAACAAAAGTTTATCTTTGCTTCGGTTTCCACAGTACCTTTTTCAATCTTAATTTTCAAAATCTTCGTACTCCTTAAGATTGAGCAACGCACATCTAATAGATATAATTATACTATAAATAAGCAGGCCATACTGACAGCCGCTTTCTCTTTTAAGCCCGGTAGTCTTTCTGAAGATGTAGCCAATCATGCTGAAAAGCTTGTTTGGACTTATGCTTTTAAAAGGAAACCTGTTGAAGCAGTATAATGGGAATTAACATAATTAGTAAATGCTAACCTCTAAACTATTCAACCTTGTGCTAAAAGCATATTAACAAAATAGATTCAAGTCATCCATCCGGTCCTTAGTACAATTGTAGAATACATCGACTGCAGTTTCAGACTTTCATCGGACTTTTAGTTGGTTTTTCGGCTCCTAGTAGTACACCCCACTGCTTATAATGAATGGAGCGGTCAAATGCAATTTTCAAAATGGAGAGTATCGGCATAGCCAGGAACATACCAGATATACCGGCCATGGTACCTCCTACAATGATCCCTACAATTGAAGTAAGCGGGTTGATCTTGACTTGAGACCCAACAATGCGTGGCATGAGGATATTATTGTCAAGAAATTGTACGAAGGTAATAACACCTAAAACGATCAGGATGTCAACTATATTTTCGGAGGAAGCCAACGTTATCAAAACTCCTAAAACATTACCTAGCAATGCACCCAAATAGGGAATGAGATTCAGGAAAGCGAAAATAATCCCAATCAGCAAAGCATGTTTAATTTCAAAAAGCAGCAGTGAACCTCCTAGCAAAATAGTAATATAGGTTATCTGGATCAGCAATCCCATTAGGTATTTTTTCACCATTTTTTCAGTCTGGCGCATCCCCTCCTCTACATTAATATGCTCCTTTGGTTCAAACCACATTAAAATAAATTTGATGAACAGATTTCTGTACATCATGATGAGGTAAATGTAAATTGGTAATAGAGCAAAGAATATTATAGTACTGGTTAATGGTCCGGCTGTCCCGCGTAAAACACTTCCTGCTGAACTAAATAACTTATTGCTTTGCACGGTAATAAATTTCAATTGTTCTGTTGCAGAAAATCCGAAGGTATTGCTGATCCACAAACTTAGATTATCCAGGTGTCTGGTTACGTTCTGCGTTATTTGAGGTATATCATTTAGAAGTATCCCTACCTGGCTGGAAAATAACCATGTAATAAGAACGACAAGAACGGTTAGGAATAATATCGGCAGGAAAATGGCAATTGCTTCTGGTACTTTTAATTTTCTGAAAAAACGAAATACAGGCATGAGCAACAGGCTGAAGAAAAAGGACATCAACAGTGGCATAATTATCGTGTCTCCAACTACGATAACTGTTCCTATTAATATTAGTCCCATTAATTCAATAGAACGTTTTATGGTTACCGGAAGGTCTTTCATTAGTTTGATTTTCGTGTTAACGGCTTCACCAATTAGTTGACTGAAGGAAATAATGTAATATCTATTGCCGGTTAATTCAGATTTATATTGCTGATTACACGCGTTGGCTAAAGATAGGTAATGTAGAACATTATGCCCTTATATAAAGCGATTACCCGCATTCCGATTTCAATTCCCTGAATGATACAAGTAGAGGCTGTGTTTACATGGCATAGTATTTTCAGGTAGTATCATCTATGTCAGTTCCGTAGATTAATGAAGCTACCGATTTGATCACCTTGCTTTGATGAATGCCATAGCGATTGAGCGCTAAAGAAACCCATTGCCTTGTTTAATAAAATTGGACATAAAACGCGGCAGCTGACAAGCTAAAAACATTTTTCAGGTCATTATCGATTCAGATAATGTTGTACTCTTTTGATTTTATGCTGTGATGTAGGCCCGCAAAATGACGACCGATTTAGAAGAACTCAAACATACAGTCAGGCAAAAGATAATGATCCTATGCCAACAGCATCAGTCGGTTTCAAAGAATTACAAAAGGAGCGATATATCGCGACAATCGGGAGTGGTATCAATTATAGTGCAGAAAATAAATAGTCACTTATAACAAGTAAACATATGGAGATTAAAGATAAGAAATTAACCACCCGGAATTCTAAAAGTTAAAAATCACACAAAAAACCCAGTAGTAAAAAGCCCGGGAATGCTCCTTCGCATGAAGAGATAGCCGTATAAGTTGTGTATGAATCTATAAATATGACCGTTCAACGGAAGTAATACCTGTAGCATGGAATTCATTGACTATTATAAAGTATTGGGTGTTATTAAAAATGCAACGGATGAGGATATCAAAAAAGCCTATCGCAAATTAGCCCGGAAACTTCACCCAGACTTGAACCCAAATGACAAAGAAGCAAGTAAAAAATTTCAACAGTTAAATGAAGCGAATGCGGTATTGAATGATCCGGAGAAAAGAAAAAAGTATGACCAATATGGTGAGCACTGGCAGCATGGCGATGAATATGAAAAAGCAAAGCAGACACGACATAGGAGCGCACAAAATAACGGTGGTCAACAATTTTCTGAAGGTTTTGGCGGAGAAGATTTCTCTGAGTTTTTCGGTTCAATGTTTGGAGGCAAAGCTGGTGGTAGCAATCAGGTAAAATTCCGTGGACAGGATTATAAAAGCGAATTACAGCTCAGCCTGAATGATGCGTACACAACCCATCAGCAGACCCTTACTGTAAATGGTAAAAACATCCGAATATCCATCCCTGCCGGAGTAGAAAACGGTCAGACGATTAAGATACCGGGGCATGGCGGTAAAGGTGTGAGTGGTGGCCCACATGGTGACCTTTACATCACATTCTCCATTGCCAATACACCTCAATTTAAAAGAACTGGAAATGATCTATATACCACGCTTGACATAGATATTTTCACTGCAATCCTAGGAGGTGAGAAGATAGTTGATACACTAGACAGTAAAATTAAACTGAAGGTGGCTGCGGAAACACAGAATGGAACTAAAATAAGAGTAAAGGGAAAAGGATTTCCTGTTTATAAAAGGGATGGACACTTTGGAGATTTGTATGTTACCTATACAATTAAAATTCCAACGGCCATCAATGAGAAACAAAAAGAATTATTTACCGAGTTGGCTAACCTGTCAAAATAAATAGGCTTATGAATATTCAGGAATTCATATCACTTGAAGTCTTCTGTCAGCATTATGATATATCTCCTTCATTTGTAATTTCCATGCAGGAACTTGGATTGATTGAGATAGTTGTGGTCGATGAAACGAAAAATATCCCTGTAAGCCAATTAAGGGAAGCAGAGAAACTAGTGAGGTTGCACAATGACCTGGAAATAAATATTGAAGGTATTGATGTAGTGATGCAACTTCTGCAACGCATTAAAGCAATGCAGGAAGAAATACTGGCGCTCAGAAATAGCTTAAGTTTTTATGAGACTGATCGATGACATGTCTTGCTCGTAGCGAGAGAGTAAATTGTCAGCCGGGTTGCGCCTGCTGGATATAAAAATGGAAGAGATCAATTAAGCAAACCCGTTTTAGTAATGGATGAGGAAAAGGCAGAACTCGTGCGAGAGACATTCGAGCAATTTGCTACTGGCTTGTATGACAAAGAGGAGTTAAGACGTATAATGTGGAACAAAGGTCTAAAACTAAGCAAGAGCACATTCCCAAGGACTTTGCAGAATCACGTCTATGCCGGAAAGGTTTACATCCCTCAGTACAAAGACGAAGATGAAGAAGTGATTCAAGGCTTGCATGAACCGATAATCAGTGTAGAGCTTTTTAATAAAGTACAACGCATCATTACTGTCAACAGAAGCAATATGAGAAGTTGGATGAAGAAACTTCGCTACGGGCTTCATTAGCCTGTCGGAAGTGTGGCCGTAAACTTACCAGCAGTGCTTCAAAAGGACGGAATGGTGCAAGCCTCATAAACAGATGTCGGCAGGCAGGTTTTGAGTCGTGTCTGGCACTTCCGTTTACTGATGCAAAAAAGCTGTAGGCGATAAGTAGTAAGCTGTGTGGGGTTTAATTTTTAGCAGCAGGCTCCCTGGTAGGGCTAAGGTCGGGATCTAGCAGGGAGAAGGTCGGGATTTATCGAAGAAGGAAGCGAAATCGGCGGCAGTTTACGGGGGAGTTATTCGTTTGAACGAAGCTCTCACGCCACTGACTGTGCGTGTTCCTGTTCCTCAGGATGCGCAAGTGTATGTGCTTTGTCTTCGGGTTCAGGGATGCAAGGAGGGTGTCGTGATCAATGAATCAACGACGCAGGGAAGGAAGATATTTGCGAGTGGGAGTATTTGAGGCGTGGGAAAAACTTTCCGAAAGTTTTAAAACTGTCGGAAAGTTGTGTGATGGCTGGTTTACTTTTAGTCTGCGATCCGCGCGCATCCTTAAATCATATTCTTATTTCTTTTTAAGGCAGAAATGGGGTAAACTTTTGCAAGTCTTTCTGAGTTAAATGCCCCAATGGAAAGCCAGAATCCTCCAGGCGTCATCTTTTTCTTTCGTCAGGATCATTGCCCATGGGAACTGCAATTTTTGCAATTCCTTTGAATCCTTTAGATAGAAATTCTGATTGCCGATTCCCCAGGCGATGGCCCTTCGTCCGAGGCCTTCGACTCCAAGCGCACCCAATGAATTCGTTTCCATTTTAGTACCTGTATACTGATCCCAGCGCGAGCGAAGGTTTGGGAGTCCGATATTAGACAGTTGATCTGGAAAAATTTCTATTGCCTGGCCAGAATATAGCGCTGAAAGGGCATCAAAATGTTTTACCGATAATTCTTCGCCGGGCTTTAGTGCTGCATCCCATGCCGCTAAAACCATGTTGATGCTTGTCCGGTCGTCGGCAGATATTAGAGGTGCATCCTCATTCCATCCATAATAATGATTAACCAGAATTTTCCATTTCCCATCCTGATTCTTGCGCATGAGGTAGATTGAAGTATTTTTTCGCTCAGTTTCATTTCCTGAGGCTGACTCCTTCCAGACGAATTCATTTTTAGTGTAAGCGACCGCAATCGGGCCCGTCCCGTTAACAGATTCAATCGTAAAATTTATTTTTGCGAAGCTTCCTTCACGAAACAGATTAGAAAATCTTTTCCGAATATTGGGCAAACCCACATTTGCTCTTTGGGTACCCAGGATGTCTATTGACTGTTCCGAATAATCTTTTAACAATTCGTCCACATTGCTTTTTTTGGAAGCCTCAAAACACGACGAGATTATTGCCTTTATGGTGGTAGCATCACTATCGGAAGGCTTGGGAAACTTTAAGAACGCCCTGGCTTCTTCGGCCTTGGTGGCGGAAGAAATCATTCCCAGCGTGACAGCTTTTTCATAGAGGGCTATTGCTTCTTCTGTTTTGCCGACCCGCATCATATAATCTCCTTTGGAGTCATATGGATTATGCAAATCAGGGCGGAGCGCAATGTATTTGTCAAAGCTGGCTTCCGCCCTGACCATGTCATTTTTCGCCATATATTCATAACCTAAAAGGTTATAAACCGGCGCAAACTTTGGATTGCGCTTTACGATGTTTTCTCCAATTTCAACTGCGCGGGCTTCACCTTGGGTAGCGAACATTACCATCAGATGCAGGTAATAGTCGGAACGGTATTTTTTGATCAATGGCTCGAAATAATCCTGGGTTGGTTGTTTATTCCTGCTGGCCTTTAGCCCGGCGATAAACATTTTTTCGTCGGATGATAAGTTCATGCCCTCTGCTTTCCGCACATTTTCCTCCCGTTCTTCAGGGGTAAGGGTTGCAAGAGACAAATGGGCGATCGCGCAGTTCGGATCCTCCTTTAAAACCTGTTGGATATAATTAGTTCCTTCCTCCACCTTTGCATCGGAATATGCTACCCATGATTTCCGCAAAAGTTTATTTGCATTTTTAGAGGAACTGGAAAAGGGCATCTCGCCTTTCGATTGCGCAAGTATTGATAATGACCAAATGATCATCATCAGGCTAAGCATGAGTTTGATTGCTTTCATCATAAAGGGGGGTTAAAGTTAAGAGCCGTGGAAGTCTTTATTCCGTCAGTGACCCTCCGAGAGAATCAGTGAAAGTCTTTAAACAATGTACCAATTGTCGTTGCCAGAGTCAATCCCTGAATCACGGTACATGAAGATTCAGGTGGCTCCAACGGAGCCTGATTTTCTCTGGCTTCCATTTTCTACAAACAGGAAGCTCCTACGGTCGCTGAATCTTGTGATTGGTTGCGTTTTCCAGGCAGACGTATTCTGCTTTTAAAGGACCAGCGAAATCTGACGTTCGGAATTGTGGTCATTCGTTCACTTTAGGCGGAATCTCCACAGGTAAGGGAAAGCAATGGGAGTCACCGTTATGTCATTGGAGTACAGGGCAACTTCCAGGGTATGCTTACCCACAAAAAAGCAAGCCTGGTGGAAGAATAAGGATCCTCAATAATACAAAAGGTGACGGCATTATAGCTGCGAGAAAGCGGTTCGCCCTTGTGTTGGCATTAGGCAGATTTCCAGGCAATGAAAGCCACATTTTTTGCTTATTTTAGAGTGAAAGACTAATTCCTTTTCCTTAAAGTTCGAGTTTTTAAATTTTTGGATGTTGCCAATGATATATTACTTAAATACCGGAATGTTCTGCAACAAACAAAAAGACCTCGCAGCGATCCTTACTACGAGGTCCTTTAATTACTTGACTTCCAGTCAGTACCAAAGGAGGGAATCGAACCCTCACATCCGAAGATACACGATTTTGAGTCGTGCGCGTCTACCAGTTCCGCCACTTTGGCTTGTCTTCGCCAGAGCTCTAATAGCAGGGTTTATTACATAGGCTCTGTATTTGCCCCTAAAGCTCCAGCGAAGTAGGGTGCAAATATGAACAAAAGTTTATTTTCCGCACAGTACGGGGATCAATAAAATTACAGATGTCATAAATAATCGTTTCGGGACGTTTAAGGGTTATTTCCCTTTGCCACCAAAGCCGGTTCGAGCCTATGTATTCAACTCACTTCAGCAGATCAAACACATGTGTATACTTCAAGGTCAGTCCACGGTTGTTGACGTTCCCGAAAGTATACACGTCATTGTAGACAATAAATAAACCTGTGTTGGCCTGCTCTAAAATGCTGAACCTGATATTCAGCGACCAAAGATCCACTTCACTGTTGTACTGAATAAAACTTTGGAGATTCATCCGTGGCGTAAACGAGTAACTCAACCTCGTGCCAAAAATCTTGGCCAGAAAATTTCCAGACGGTAAATTCACATCGTTCAGCGCAAGGCTGTATTCCGAGTTGAATTTATCCCCTATTCGAATTCCTAAAATTCCGGTGTTCAGATAACGCGTCCCGCCGAAAGATCCACCAAGAATCGATCGCACGTTGACATAAAATGGCTTGCTCGGATTAGTCATCAATACAAGCTGGGCTTCTTTGTGATGATAGGTCTCAGCAGGAATAAATATCTCGTCCGATATTTCAAATGGGGTAACGACGCCTTCAGTAGTAAAATTGATGCCAGTATGGATCTCCAGTCCATTGATCCAAACCCAGTGATTATCAACGTGCAGATAACTTGTCTCCAGAAAATTATTGTAGTTCCAGTAACTGCGGTAGCTGAAATGAGGACGCCACTCCATGAAGCCAAGCTTCCCATTCATTCTTACCTGCTTAAAGAGCGAAACCTCCGGTTTACGGTAGGCTGAGCGTTGTAAAAATCCGACCTCTGGATTAAAACCTTCACCCACCTCCGAATATCCCGCGGTGCCCCTTAACCCATTCCATTCATACGTAGCCAACACTTTGAATGATTGCTCATTCATTTCTTCACCCGGAGTTTCTGTTTTGGCATAAAAACCCGAAATAGTAGCCTTTTTACCCAACCCCCATTTTCCATCCAAAGCGAAAGTGCGATTATAATTATCCGCGGTGTCCAGGCTCTGGCGGTTCACCACTAACGCTCCAATAGACGAACGCTGTGCGAGCTGGTGATTGATCCGGGCAACCGTAAAATTATTTTTTTCAATACCGAGATCCTGACGATCATCTGTGATCATATTCAGGAAACCGATATTGGTATTGTTGATTTTTCCTGAAACGCGTGCTCCTCCGATGATGGGGACAATTTCCCCTTCCGGCCCTATCCCGATTCTGCGCGTAAAAAAAAGGTCGACCTCCCCGGTAGCGCCTACCGTAAACTGCCCTGCATTCTCCAGAAAGAAAGGTCGCTTCTCCGGAAAAAATAAATTAAACCGGTCTATGTTTACCTGTTGCTGATCCACTTCAACCTGCGCGAAGTCGGTGTTATAGGTAAGGTCGAGGGTTACTGCCGGGGTTATACTGTACTTAATGTCTACACCAACTTCGGGTTGAAGTTTAGTTTCCCCGGAAGGCTCTTCGAAATCTTTCGAAACCCTTCCCAACGCATAAGGAATTACTTTGAGATTTCGGGGTGCTTTCAGATTCAATCCCGTCAGCGTACCTTCCAGCGAAAGTCGTTTCAAATCGAACTGAATAGGTAGCGGCGCCCAGTAAGCGATCTCGGTTGTCTTGCGAATATTTCGTTGAAAGTTTATACCCCAAACCTGGTCCTGGCCTGATGCAAAACGCAAGGTCCTCAAGGGGATAGCGAACTCTGCACTCCAACCAAAATCACCTACCAATGCTTTTACATTCCACGAGGCATCCCAGTTAAGGTTAAAACCTCCGATCACACCCGCCTGCTGGCGATTGACGGATTGATTACCCTGACCCTCATTGTCCACCTGGCCGTCGTATTCAATACCGATCGAGTTGGTTCCAAAGATGAATCCGTTTTGTCCGTCGTGATAGGTGTCAAGGATAAAAAGAAAGCTATCAGTATTATCCAGCGTGGCGTCTCTGCGCGCGTCTGATACCACCAGTTTACCGGGATCTGAATCATAACAAACAACCGACAAATAGAAGGTGGTGGTTGTGTAACCGATTCGTATCTCCGTTTTTTCGGTGGCTGGAAAACCTGCGTTTGGTTTTGTTTGTATCAACTGATCAATGGGGACCATATTTAACCAAACCGCTTCGTTCAGGACATCTCCATCGATCTCAGGAGTTATTTCGAGGTTGTGCGCTTGTGCCGTAGGCCTGTCGTTTACATTGGGGTTGGTATTGATTGTCTGTGCTCCTGCGCTCAGAGTGGTTATAATCAAAAGGAGCGATATACTGAAGTTGCCAACGGTAAGCGATTTCCGACATGGTAAAGTTTTGTTTGACACGGGCTATCGAGATAGATAATACAAGCTTTTAAAGATATGTCATTTCAACAAACTGCTAGAGGGAATATTTACCGCCCATAAAATTTTTAGCGCTGTTTTAAGACTTGTCTAAACCCACCTAATTTTCGGCGTCTTTTCAATGCGTTTATTTTCTCTAATTTTATTAAGCATGAATGCATAAACTTTGTACCAGAATCCGCCTTCTGTTCCCTACAATGCAATTGTCATAGGCGTAGGATCTATGGGATATTCCACCTGTTGGTTTCTTGCCCAACGATCACCATCGTCCCGGAGTAATAACAGAGGCTGATCAGTTGCCTGGCAAAATTCCCGCGGATGCGGAAGAAAATATCCGATACGTTTTGAAAAAATACCTGCCCGGCGCAGGGGATAAAATCATTGGCGTTAAAACATGCCTATACACATATAGCAGGGATGCCAATTTTTTTATTGACCATTTGCCCGGGTATGATAAGCGGGTTGCCATTGCCTGCGGATTCAGTGGTCATGGATTTAAATTTGTTTCCGTGGTAGGAGAGATCCTGGCAGACCTGGCCATGAAGGGCAAAACAGAATTACCAATCGGATTTTTAAAGCTGAGAACTTTTTAGCCCAGGAATTATTTTTTAGCAGCCCATGTGTCAGCAGAAAATCAACGCTGGAAATAATCGTAAGGTATAAGTGCCTTTTCCTGATCTACTTTTATTGTTAAAGATCTTAACCTGACATATCCCTGCTTTCTGGTATTGATTGGAGGGGCAGAATAAAGTAGATTAGACATCCGTTAAAGTCTTGCATTATGAAATCAAAAGTGGAAAAATTTGATCCCATCGTAAAAGCTTTCCTACTTAAACCCAAAAAATCAAACCCATGAAGACGCACTTCCTTTTATTCGTTTTGTTGTGCTGTGCCTGTACAAAATCAATGGATCAGGATGCAGAGAAGACCGCGATAACAAAACTCATTGATGACGAAACCCGTTATGCCGCTTCCGCCGATTCTGCGAACGTGGCGAAATACTGGAGCCACAACGATGAAACCATATTTACCATTACCGGGGCGAACGGTGCTCAGGAATACCGCGGCTGGGAAGCGATTAAGACCATGATGAAGGATGCTAAACCTTTTAATCTGGAGATGAAACGTGACAATTACCAAATGGACATAGCGAATGACCTTGCCTTTGTAACCTTCGACCAGCAGGATAACTGGGGAGGTACGATAGAACGCAAAACAAAGGAATCGCGCACGCTGAAAAAGATCGGTGGTGAGTGGAAAATTGTCAACCTGAATGTCATCGATGTTTCTTCCTATGAGACCAAACATTCCTCCTTTCATATGGCAAAAGAGAAGATCCCGGTAGGGATGAAAGCACCTAAGACTATACTGCGTTCACAGACGGGCGTAGGTGGTTTTGCCGTAGCTTTTAATGAGCTTCCGGCAGGTGGCGATATGACGCCCTTATTTCAGGGGCTTCCGGATAATGCGTGTCCCGTTCCGCATTGGGGTTATATGCTAGAAGGTGCAATCCGCATTAAGTATGTTGACGGTAAGGAAGAGACTGTGAAAGCCGGAGAAGTTTTTTACTGGCCGGCAGGTCATTTGCCCTTTGTTGAAAAGGATGTAAAACTTATTGATTTTAGTCCTGACGTTGAGTTCAAACAGCTGATGGCCCACATCGGTAAGAAGATGCAACCAAAACCATGATAGTCATCAAATTTTGATTAACCGTCTGGTGAGTGATTGAGAAATCAATATCTACCTTTTAATATTTCAGATTCAGAAGTTCAGTTTTGTTGAATAAGTTCTGAAATCAGTTCAAGGCAACTGTTTCAACTAGTTGACGTTTTTCTAAATCTTAAAAACCCTGTTTATGAAAAAAAAATATTTGATTTTGACAGGATTGATCCTGAGCAGTCTCCAAGTTTTTGCGCAACACCCATTGGTTGGTACGTGGCAGATGGTTTCAATGAAAGGTACTGACTTTGATGGCAAAAAAATCTCACTCACCACATCCATGGCAAGAGAAATTAAAATAATTACGCCTACGCACTATATGCTTATTGCCCATGATGTAAAAGGAGATTCTCTTGTATTCAGCCGCAGTCATGCAGGTCTGATGCATTTTAAGGAGAATCAATTCATTGAAACCCAAAAAATAGCTTCGTGGGATAATCCTGAACCGGCAAGTTTACCCTTTCATTGGAAAGTTGAAGGTGATAAGTTTATTCAATCGGGCAAGATTACCCGTGCGGATGGAAAAACTGCGATGCTTGAAGAATTGGTGTTTGAACGGATCAAAGGAAAAGCATCTTACCCAGGTAACCCATCCAATGGCACATGGGATCAGCTCTCTTCCAGATACACCCTTGGAGATGGCAAGGAAGAATCACATACCAATAAAACGGCTACCCGATTTCAGATTATTACTCCGACGCACTGGATCAGAATCAACCATAGAAACAATAAATTTGAAAGTGCTATGGCGGGTACTTATCGCATGGAAGGAAACAAAGTTTATTCCTTATTGGAGCAGGCATCCTATCCGATTAAAGAGGGGGAAAAGTTTGAATTTACACAACGTGTTGAGGGTGATAAATTATACATTTCTGGAAAAGCGGTCCTACAGGATGGAAACACTTTAATATGGGATGACGTATTTCAGAAGGTAGGCGGTGATCCATTAAAATAGCCTTATGCATACCGGAATGATTGGACCTGTGTGGCGGTTCAGAGTACTGGGGCGGTTCCAAAAGCTTAACCTGCTTTTCTTTTCGATTTTACTGATAATTAATTTTTCGACTACCTGGATCTCGGCGCAGTCGCGCATTGAAGGTCAGGTTAAAGCGGAGAACGGCGACCCTTTGCCTTTTGCAAATGTTCTTTTACTCCATGCATCAGACTCTTCTTTGGCAAAGGGGGTTGTAACAAACTCAAATGGAGAATTTGTGATTGAGGATGTTAATTCCGGTAATTTTTTTATCGTAGGCTCCATGGTCGGGTATAAGAAAACAACCATGCAGGTGTTTGAGATATTTCACCAGAAAGAAGTAAACATGGCGCCACTGGTTTTAGCAGAGGAAACTGTGGAGTTAGCTGAAGTCATGGTAGATCCCCCTTATAATGGTGTTTATTTGCTATACGGTTGTCAAAACCCTGAAATAAATGAATGAACATAAACAGCCAGATTGGTCAGTTCTACATACTGTAGATGAAATGCAACGCCTTTCTAACCTCGGTCATAGGATTGAAGTTATACTATTGGCAGCAGTAGCATTGTTAGCAATCGGAGAGGCAGCAGGAGTAATTAAATCAAAGATGCTTTGGCTTTCGCTGATACTAGTTGCCGGTATTTTTCTGATTTCATTTTTATTGCTTCACTTCACCATGGGACTGACAAATTCAAACTGGTCTGGCTACTTATATGGGCTGATGGGCAACAACGTCAGCACCTGATTATGGCAACTCTGTTACTAATTGCTGGGGCGTCTGAATTAATTTTCCGAAGCAGAGGAGGTGTGGTTTTTCAATATGTATGGCCTTTGGCTATTGGCATCACCGGAGTCATGTTTTTAATTCACGAACAGCATGGAAGCAGTGAAGCAATGGAATGGGCCCAGAAGATCCATCAATATCTGGGTGTACTGTTTAATTGTAGTGAGCGGATTTATTGTACTTAACTTATTATTTGGCAAAAAAAACAGGTGGCTTAATTTTTCCTGGCCTGTACTACTCCTGATCGCTCTACAACTGCTCAATTACTTTTTGTAACCTGGCTCTGATTTCTGTCGCAATATCAGCAAGTGTATCATTTTCTATTGATTGCATGGAGGCTGATGGATCAACCGCAGAAACCTCCACCTGGCCTG
>JBDSIM010000218.1:0-4815 GCA_039917935.1 Cyclobacteriaceae bacterium
AGATTTTATAGTAACCACAATTTTGTCGCCTACGGAAGCTGAACCCTTCCGGGTTCCTCCGAGAACGTGCATACAAAGAACTTCCTTGGCTCCACTGTTGTCGGCTACGGTAAGTCTGGATTCGGTACGTATCATAATACTTTTTACTTAAACTCTTTATTACTTTCTGTTGTGGCTACAGGCCGTCTGCTCTGGGTTCAGGAACATCAAGACCCGAACACACCCAAACATGATTACTTCGCTTTTTCTACGATTTCAATTAATCTCCAACGCTTGTCTTTGCTGAGCGGACGCGTCTCCATAATTCGCACAGTATCGCCGATGCCAGCCGTATTCTGCTCGTCGTGAGCTTTAAACTTCGTAGTTCTGTTCACAAACTTTCCATAAATCGGATGCTTTACCTTTCTGTCAACCGCAACAGTGATGGTTTTCTGCATCTTGTTACTGGTTACTTTTCCGACTCTTTCTTTCCTTTCGTTCCTTTCTTCCATAGGAATTATTTTTGAATTTCTTTCGCTCTTAGTTCTGTGTTAAGCTTAGCAACCAGTTTCCTGGTTTGATTGATCCGCATGGGGTTTTCAATCGAGGAAATCTTATGAGCAAACTGAATTTTGCGCAACGCCTCCTTTTCACTGGCAATTTTCTCTTTTAACTCTGCTACACTCAGGGCTTTGATATCTGAACTTTTCATGCTTTTACAGTTGCTGCTTCTACGTAATCTCTTCTCACGCTGAATTTTGTCTTGATGGGCAATTTGCCTTCCGCTAAAGCCAATGCTTCTTTTGCCGTCGCCATGTTTACACCACCTGCCTCAAAAAGAATAGTCCCAGGCTTGATAACAGCCACCCAGTATTCAGGCGCTCCCTTACCTTTTCCCATCCGAACTTCAGCAGGTTTTCTGGTGATCGGCTTATCGGGAAAAATCCTGATCCAAACCTGACCTTCACGTTTCATAGCACGGGTTACTGCAATACGTGCCGCTTCTAATTGACGTGCTGTGATCCATCCACCTTCTAAAGCTTTTAAAGCAAAAGATCCAAATGCAATGGAATGTCCACGGGTTGCCATGCCTTTGACACGGCCCTTTTGCATTTTTCTGAATTTTGTTCTTTTCGGCTGTAACATCGTTACCTGACTTTATTCGTTTCGCTCTGTAATAATCAATTTCTTCTTGCGCCGCCACCGCCTCCGGTACCACCGCGTCTGTTTCCGCCACCGCCATCACCTGTGCGACGATTTCCCCCTCCACCTGCACCACCTTCTCTTCGACGGCCACCTCTGTCACCACCACGGTCGCGCTGATTGCCACCTCCGGTTTGACCCTGAGGAGCATTGCTCACTACACCAATGTTTGGTGAAAGATCCCGCTTTCCGTAGATCTCCCCTTTGAAGATCCATACCTTAATACCGATTTTACCATATACCGTCTGGGCTTCAGAAATCGCATAATCGATATCCGCCCGAAGTGTATGCAAAGGAATGCGTCCTTCTTTATATTGTTCTGAACGGGCCATATCAGCACCTGCCAAACGACCCGACACTTTTATCTTAATTCCTTCTGAACCCACGCGCATAGCCGAGGCGATTGCCTGTTTCATAGCACGCTTGTATGAAATACGCGCTTCAATCTGCTGCGCAATTGATTCACCCACCAACTTCGCATCCAATTCCGGACGTTTGATTTCAAAAATGTTGATCTGCACATCTTTGCCGGTGATCTTCTTTAATTCTTCCTTGATCTTATCAACTTCATTACCTCCTTTTCCAATCACAACACCGGGACGAGCGGTATGAATGGTTAAAGTAATGCGCTTTAAAGTTCTTTCAATAACTACTTTCGCGATGCCTCCCTTTGGAATACGTGCCTGAACATATTCCCGGATTTTTTGATCTTCAACAAGTTTGTCGGAGAAGGTTTTGCCACCGTACCAGTTGGAATCCCAACCGCGAATAACGCCTAATCTAAATCCAATAGGATTAATCTTTTGTCCCATTATTATTCCTTAGTTTCTTTTTCTACTACAATGTTTTCAGCACCATTGGTTTTCTTCAGACTGTCGATGACCAGTGTTACGTGGTTCGACCGTTTTCTGATCCGATGGGCTCGTCCCTGAGGAGCCGGTCTTAGCCTTTTCAGAACACGACCGCCGTCAACCCAGATATCTTTCACAAACAAATCAGCATCCTCCAGTTTCTCGTCCGGATTTTTGATTCCCCAGTTTGAAATGGCTGATAGCAAAAGTTTCTCCAGATTGTTGGCACCAACTTTTGCCTCATGTTTCAAAATATTAAGGGCCTTGTTGACACGTTCACCCCTGATGATGTCAGCCACCAACCGCATCTTACGCGGTGATGAAGGCACATTGCTTAATTTAGCAATGACAGGACCTTTCTTCGCGGCCTCTTTTCTGGCATCGCGGTTTTCCCTTTTCACAACTGACCTTTTGGTCTTTTTCGCCGTATCTTCCATGATTACCTCGCGTTATCTTTCTTATTGCCGGAGTGTCCGCGGAATGTACGGGTAGGAGCAAACTCGCCGAGCTTATGCCCTACCATATTTTCCGTAACATACACGGGAATAAATTTATTACCATTATGTACTGCGAAAGTATGGCTGATCATTTCAGGTGTAACTGTTGATCTCCTTGACCATGTTTTAATCACAGATTTTTTACCAGACTTTTCCGCAGTCTCTACTTTTTTCAGGAGACGGAAGTCAGCATACGGTCCTTTCTTTATCGAACGTCCCATTATTTTTTCCTCTTAGATATGATTAGACGATCTGAATATTTCTTCGGATGACGGGTCTTCTTTCCTTTCGAAATAAGGCCATTACGTGATCTCGGATGTCCTCCTGAAGCACGGCCTTCACCACCACCCATCGGATGATCCACAGGGTTCATTGCTACTGGCCTGGTCCGAGGACGAATACCTCTCCAACGGCTGCGGCCTGCCTTACCAACGCTTTCATTCATGTGGTCAGGATTGGAAGCTGCACCAATGGTAGCAATACAAACATCTAAAACATTGCGCATTTCGCCAGAGGGCATTTTTAATGTAGCAAACCCACCTTCACGGGCCAATAACTGAACGAAGGATCCTGCGCTGCGGGCGATTGCTCCGCCTTTTCCAGGCTTCATTTCAACATTATGAATAATAGTTCCCAAAGGAATTTTAGCCAGCGGAAGTGCATTCCCTACTTCGGGTGCAACCTCACTGCCGGAAACAATTTGTTGCCCAACCTGCAATCCCTGCGGCGCGATGATGTATGACTTCTCGCCATCAACATAATACAGCAGTGCAATACGGGCTGAACGAGTGGGATCATACTCTATTGACTTCACTACAGCAGGAACGCCAAACTTGTTACGCTTGAAATCGATCTCTCTGAGTTTCTGTTTATGACCCCCGCCGATATAGCGCATGGTCATCCTTCCTTTACTATTCCTTCCGCCCGTTTTTTTAACCGTCGTTAATAATGACTTCTCCGGCTTGCTGGCCGTGATGTCATCAAACGAAGGAGCCATTCTATGTCTGGTTCCTGGTGTTACCGGTTTTAGTTTCTTCAACGCCATTGTTCAAAAATTAAACTTGGATATTATACGTTGCTATAAAAATCAATTACTTCACCTGCAGCCAAAGTGATAATGGCTTTCTTGTAATTAGGTCTGCGACCAGACAAAACCCCGGCCTTCGTGTAGCGGGTTTTTAATTTACCCATCACATTCATGGTGTTCACTTTCTCAACATTCACACCATATTGTTTTTCCACCGCCTTTTTGATCTCTACCTTGTTCGCTTCCGCATCTACGATAAATCCGTATTTGCCTTTTTCATTCATGGCAGAAACCTTTTCGGTAACCAATGGCTTTTTCAGGACACTCATTACTATTTATTTAATAGGGTTTCAATCTTGCTAATAGAACTCTCTACAAAAATGACGTTATCCGCATGCATCAGGTCATAAGTATTGATCTGATCGGCAGTAGTAATTTTTGCATTTCGAATATTTCTTCCGGAAAGCACGACGTTCTTGTTAAGGTCGGGAAGAATAAGAAGCGTTTTTTTGTCGCTTAAAGAAAGGGCACTCAATAAATTAAGATATTGTTTTGTCTTTGCATTTTCAAAACTGAAATCTTCCAACACTGCGATCGAATTATCCTTGGCTTTGTAGGACAATGCGGATTTGCGGGCAAGATCTTTTACTTTCTTATTCAGCTTAAAGGAATAATCACGGGGAGTTGGTCCGAAAACCCGTCCACCACCTTTAAACAACGGATTCTTAATGTTTCCCGCACGGGCTCCACCAGTACCTTTTTGTTTCTTTATTTTTTTCGAGGAACCGGCAATCTCATTGCGCTGCTTCGACTTTGCCGTACCCTGACGCTGATTGGCTAGAAAGCTTTTTACGTCCAGGTAGATGGCGTGATCATTGGGTTCAATACCGAAAACTTCATCGGAAAGATTTACTTTCTTACTGGTCTTCTCACCACTATATTTTATGACTGCTACTTCCATTATTTCTGAAGGATTACAGTTGAATTTTTTGCACCAGGGACTGAACCTGATATTACGATAAGATTTTGCTCAGGAAGAATCTTTACTACCTGTAGATTCATCAGCTTCACACGATCATTGCCCATACGGCCGCCAAGGCGCTTACCTTTGATAACACGGGATGCAAAAGAAGCATTACCCATCGAACCCGGCGCCCTTAAACGATTGTGCTGACCATGCGTCTGACCTCCTACCCCGCTGAAACCATGGCGTTTCACAACACCCTGAAAACCGCGGCCTTTGGATGTCCCGACAGCA
>JBDSIM010000219.1:0-5557 GCA_039917935.1 Cyclobacteriaceae bacterium
GATCAACACAACTAGGAAGATCAACAGCCACTGATTCTTTTTTTCGTGCATGCTAAAAACGGGCGAACCTTCTTTTACGCAAATAAGACCTGATAAATCCGTAAGTCATCAGGAGAAATAACGGCAGTACTAAATTGATAACCTGCCAGAAAAGTTTCTCTGAAGAAGCTTGTTCACGATCTAATGGCCTGATCTTAATTTCTTTATTCCGGGCGCGGATCAACCCGTTCTCGTCAACCAGAAAGGCGATCATATTTAATAACAGATCCTGATTGGCAAACGTATAGTTTGTGAAGGGGTCAAATCCCAGTGGCTGCGGCTGGCCTGATCTCGAATTCACTTCATTCCGGCCAAGGTCACCATCCGATACCACAATCAATTTAGTCGGAAGACTATTTTGCCGGAAGGAGGCCATGTCAGAACCATCAGGCAAAAACCGGTTTTTAAACAGAGAGGTAAAGGTTCCTTCCAGTAGATAAGCTACCGGAAGAAAACTTTCTTTGAATTGTTCTGCCGTTCGGTTTTGACGAATCTCGTTGATGTTTATGTTAACCGGAGCCATGAGTTTTCTTGAAAATTGGGAAGTGAAAAGCAAAGGAGTTTTGGTGATGCCCTCCGCTCTAACCGTATCGATACTGCTCACAAAACGGGTTAGCACAATATCCAGGTTACGCGTTATTACATGGTTGCCAAAACGGTTGATAAGGGGAAAATAAGGCCAGTCCATCATTTGCATCTGCGGCGTTCCATCAGGCCTTTGACCGGTGATAACGGGATACCTTCCTGCATAGCGGTCTTGAATCAGATCAGGGTTGATTCGGATACCGTATTTAAAAAGCTGGTCATCCAGATCTGTCTGAAACGGGAACGCGAAATAATTCGCCTGCGAGGCGCTGTCCATGCTGGGATCCAGCTTGTCCAGTAAAAACAATGCCTTTCCCCCCTTCATGATGTATTGGTCCAGTCTGTATTTCTCAAGGGGCGAAAATGAAACGGCAGGTTTCGCGATAATAAGGGCTGCACATTCTTGCACCGATGGTTGGCTCAGCATTACTTCGCGAACGTGATAGGTTTCGGATACAGCCTCCTTCAAGGCCATTAGCGACGATCCACCAAGCTCGCCATGTCCGGATACAAATCCAATTTGTTTAGGATCCGGTTCGACAAGCTTATAAATAGCATTGGCTAATTCGAACTCCACCCCTTCGATGGATTGATTGATCTCCTCCTCCGGTGTACCCGCCTTATTTCCTTTCAATAACATTACGCCTTTTTCAGCACCCCCATAAGAAATAAGGGCGCCGGGAAAAATGATCTTTTCTAAACGCTGCCCATTGCGGTTATCGATCACATTGGTTGGCCGGATGCCTTTTGAAGCAAGTTCCGCCATAAATTCTGATCTTGCCTTTTGACTCATGGCAGTGGAAGGGTCAATGAAGGCGTACTGAATTTTATTTTTGGAATAGATCCTGAACTCCTCCAAGGTTTCGCGGATGGCTTTTTGGAATCTTCGGAAACCCGCATTCATTTCACCTTCAAGATACACCTCCACATAAATATCATCATCGAGGGATTTTAATAATTCCCGTGTCGGATCCTTAATAGTATAACGTTTCTCTTCGGTGAGGTCAATCCTGAAAAAAAAGTGCGAAGAAAGAAGGTTAATGAGCACCATCATCACGATGCCGTTCGAAAGCAAAAGGAAATCCCCCACTTTTTTGCTTTTCCACGCTACCATGACCGTGCTCCCAAAACTACCCGTGTGAACAACAGCATGAGGGCAATGATACTTCCAAAATATACCAGGTCCCTGCTATCGATAAGACCTTTGCTCAGCGCTTCATAATGATTTATTAATCCGAGTTGTTTCATAGCCAATGCATTTTCAGACCATATATTCAGCGCGGCAAGGGATTCAAAACCTGAAAATAAAAGATACGATAAAAATGCAGCCAGCATAAAAGAAACAATCTGGTTAGGGGTGATGGAAGATGAAAAAATTCCTATTGCGCAAAAAACGGCACCGAGTAATATCAAACCAATGTAGGAACCAATCACTCCAGGGGTATCAACATTTCCCACGGGGTTGCCTAAAAGATACACGGAAAAATAATAGATCAGTGTTGGAAGCAATGCCATCATGACAAGAAAAAAGCAGGCAAAGAATTTGCCCAGGATAACGTCCCAGTCTGAAAGAGGTTTGGTTAGGAGCAACTCCATGGTCCCTCCCTTTGCTTCCTCGGCGAAGCTGCGCATTGTAACGGCGGGAATAAGAAAAATAAAAACGTAAGGCCCGAACGAAAACAACGTGTCCATATCTGCATAGCCGTATTCAAGAACGGATGTTTCGGGGAACACCCACATCAGTAAACCAACTCCAGTGAGAAACACGCCAATTACTACATAGGCGATGAACGAATTGAGGAAGCTGCTGAATTCTTTGGCTAAAACCTGGATCATCTCTTCAAATAGCAGCAAAATAGAGAATATGAGGGAACTGTGAAAGTGGGGGATGGGTATAGGGTATAGAGGTATAGGGATATAGGGTGAAAAGGAATACGGTATAAGCGTATGAGGTCAAAGAATGAAGGAAATTTCAGACACACTGAAGCGACCTTACTACTTACTACTTCTAAGAGTTTATATAATTCTCGAGATGCTGAATGGTGTCTTGTTGATTGGCGATCACGGCTTTGATCACATCATTGATGGAAATAATGCCGATGACAACATCTTTCTCGAATACAGGCAGGTACCGCAGATTATTGTCAGACATCAGCTTCATGCATATTTCAATGGAAGTTTCTGGCTGAATGGTGGGTAGGCCGGTGGACATGATATCTTTTACCCTGGCATCAGAGGAAGCCTTGCCCTTTAATATTACTTTCCGCGCATAATCACGTTCAGTTAATAACCCCACATAAGTAGGTCCGTTCATCACGAGAACGGAACCTATATTTTTATCTGACATGATTTTCAGTGCTTCAATCACAATGGCCTCCGGGGCGACTGAAATAATGCTTCTCCCCTTATGTGCTAAAACATCAGATACTTTTTTCATAAATGCAGATATGGTTAGCTAATTTAAGGTTATTTTAATTTTTAGCTGAGTAAGATAAAGGATACAAAGACGAATTACAAATGACCCGAGAAAAAATTAACTGCCCATCAAATTTACCTCTCCGTTTCCTTCTCTGCTGTGGAGGCTGTTAATTCCCGGAAAATGTTTTCAAGCGAGTTCTCTTCCTGTTTTAATCCGATAAGCGACAGATTTTTATCCGCTGCCAGACGAAAGATCTCTGGCCTCAGATCAAACCCCGGTTGCGCGACGATGCGGTATTGATGAGCACTCAAGGAAATTATTTCTGAAAGGCCGGGAAGATTTTGCAGGTCAGCCTGATTTACCGGAGAGCCAAATTCAGCTACAAAAATTCCACCCGAATTTTTTGATGACAAGAGATTTTCGAGTCTGTCGTTCGCCACGATCCTACCCTGGTTAATCACAATTACGCGTTCGCAAATCGCCTGCACCTCCTGCATGATGTGAGTCGAGAAAATAACCGTTTTATTTTCTCTGATGTTTTTGATCAGATTCCGTATCTCCACGATCTGATTCGGGTCCAGACCGGAAGTAGGTTCATCAAGGATAAGCACAGAGGGGTCGTGAATGAGTGCCTGGGCGAGGCCCACTCGCTGACGGTATCCTTTTGAAAGGTTCTCAATTTTTTTATTCTGCTCGCGGGACAAACCACAGAGTTCAATGATTTCATTAACCCTTTTTTTTAGCAGGCTTCCACGCATGCCATATAGTTTCCCAATAAACTCAAGATATTCGTGAACAAATAGATCAAGATACAGGGGATTGTGCTCAGGCAGATAACCGGTAATTTTTTTTACGGCCATAGCGTTGGTCACCACATCGAAGCCGCCGACCATTACACTCCCCGATGAGGGTGGTAAATAACTGGTAGCAATTTTCAGGGTAGTAGATTTTCCAGCACCATTGGGCCCGAGAAAACCGACAATTTCACCCGGATTAACGGTAAAAGAAATATCATTGACAGCTTTCTGCTGATCGTACGCTTTTGTAAGATTTTGAACGATTAATGACATTTCCAGGCTAAAAATAATAAAATTCCGCTCACAATTTTGACATCGCTATATAAGAAAGGCTTAGCGAGCGCGTTCCATCATGTAACCTTGCTCCGCAATATGTTAAAATTTGTTAAACGCGTAGTGTTACCAATCTAAAAACCGGCTTATTAATTGCAAACAATTGAAATGATCCCCAAATTTTAGAAATTTGTAAAAATACCTGAACTATGCGTATTGCTCTCGTTAACATTATCTTGTTTTTTAGCATCTCATGTTTTGCCCAGAATGGCTATAGAATCCAGTTTAAAATTGACGGACTAAAGGACACTACCGCCTATCTCGGATATTATTACGGTGAAAGTACTTTTGTAAAGGACACCGCCAAAGTAAATCACAATGGCGAATTTTTATTTGACGGTAAACAACCCCTTCCGCAGGGAGTGTATTTCCTCGTCCTTGAAAAGACCAGGATTTTCGAAATGGTCGTTGGCGCTACACAAAAGTTTGCGCTGGAAACGCAGACGTCCGATTATGTGAAGCACATGAAAGTAACCGGCGATTTGGACAATACATTATTTTTTGAAAACATGGTATTTAATATGGAGCGGCATAAGGAAGCTGAACCATTTATCAAAACGATCCAGGATAGCACGCTGGCCGAAGACCAAAAGAAAGATGCGCGTGAAAATTTCAGGAAGATCAATTAAAAGGTGCTTGCCTACCAGGAAAATGTTATCCGGCAAAATCCGACCACGCTTACCGCCAGGATCTTCAAAGCCAGTAAAGCGATCAGTATTCCCGAGCCCCCTAAAAACGCCGATGGCAGCATAGACTCGACGTTTCAGCTAAGATGGTATCGCCAGCATTTCTTTGACAATTTTGATCTTGCCGACGATGCGCTCATCCGCATGCCCAGGCCCCTGTATCAGGAAAAAATCACAGAATACCTTGACAAGCTTTATGCCCCTCAGGCAGACACGCTGAAAAAAGCCCTCAGCGGTGTTATCACCAGGGCAAAGAAAAATCAGGAAACTTACAAATACGCAGTGTGGGTTTCGGTACTCAAATTTCAAAATCCGGAAATAATGGGGCTTGACGAAGTATTCGTTTATCTCAATGACACCTATTTTGCCTCCGGAGAAATGAACTTCTGGGCAAACGATAAAATGCGCCAAAATTTGAAAGAGCACGCTGACCGTCTGAGGAAAAGTCTTATCGGACAAAAAGGTGCAAACCTCATCATGCAGGATGTTAACCTGAAGCCAAAGGCCTTATACGATATCAAAAACAAGTATACAGTACTTTACATTTTTGATCCGGATTGTGGATCCTGTAAGAAGGAAACACCCAAACTCGTTGAGTTTTACGCCAAAAAGAAATTCGATGTGGAAATCTACGCAGTTAGCGCTGATACCAGTATGGTCAAGATGCGGGATTACATTAAGGAAATGAAAATGAAGTG
>JBDSIM010000220.1:0-5278 GCA_039917935.1 Cyclobacteriaceae bacterium
GTATCGTTTGAAGGCGCTCAACTAACCTATTGTTTACATATTCAGTGAGCTCAAGATTATTTCGCGAACTACTCTGAACCGTTAACCCCATAATGGATTCACCAAAGCCATCCGATTTTGAAACAACAGGTTGACTGGTCAGATCCTGGGGAAGAGATCGCAATGCCTGGGAAACTTTATCCCGAACATCGTTTGCAGCCGCTTCAAGGTCAACGCCAAGCTCGAATTCCACATTGATGTTGCTGGATCCGACGCTAGAACTGGAGGTAATATTTTTGATACCGGCTATGCCATTGATGACTTTCTCTAATGGCTCTGTCACCTGCGATTCTATAATATCTGCGTTGGCTCCCGCGTATGAAGTTCTCACACTCACATTGGGAGGATCGATTACCGGATAATCACGCACGCCAAGAAATCCGTAACCAATGATACCAAAAAGTATGAGTACGATGTTCATCACAAACGCCAGCACGGGTCTTCTTAAACTTAGTTCTGAAATGTTCATAATTTCATGATTAGAATTGCTATCTCCTATAGTGAACCAACCTTGGCAATCTTAACTCTCGACGAAGGACGAATGGCCATTAAGCCTGTTGTAATGACAGTATCACCAACCTGCAGGCCATTTAGAATCTGTACAAAGGCTGAATCACGAATTCCTGTTTCTACTATTGTAAACAAAACACTATCCTTTCTTAAAACAATCACCTGCTTATTCCGAACATTCGGTATGATGGCTTGCGATGGAACTTTTAAAGCTTTACTGTTTTTACCTAGCTGTAAATTTACTTTCGCGAAGATTCCAGGTATCAGTTCAGGATGGTTTTCTTTTACGGCCGCCCGCACCTTAAGATTTCGTGTGTTTTGATCAACGCTGTTCTCCGTTGCCATAACAGTCGCATAATGCTCCTGTTCTCCTCCATCAACTTTAAATTTCACGGCATAACCTCGCCCGATTTCTTTCGCATACTTCTCAGGAATGGAAAATTCGAGCTTGAGTTGATCCACCTGCCTGATCGTAGCAACTATATCGGAAGGAGAGATATACGATCCCAAACTTATATTACGCAATCCCATTGTCCCACTATAAGGTGCTCTGATTTCTGTTTTGGATATGGAAATTTTTACTGATTCAATATCAGCTCTTAAATTTTCCACATTCAGTGAACTGAGATCATAATCCTGCTGACTGATCGCGTTTATTTTAAGTAGCTCCTGGTTACGTTCTTCCGTTTTCTCATTTATCCGTAGTTGCACTTGTAATTTTTTCAGCTGGGCTTGCAGGTCCCTGTCAAAAATCTTAACCAAAAGTGTTCCCTTCTTAACCATTGTTCCTTCCCTTATGTTCAGCTCTACGATTCTGCCGCCAATCTCACCTCGTATCTGAGTTTCTTCAAATGGAAAGAGGGTGCCAGGAACCTCAATATTTTCGCTTACCGAACTTAGCTGAACAAGGAAGGCATCAACCAAAAGGGGACCTTGCTGTCTTTGACCCCCGGAAACGGGTGCTTTCTTTTTGTCTCCGCAGGATGTAAAAATTACCATACAACTCAAAAGAAAAAACAAAGAGGCTAAGGATGTAGAACGCATAATAAATCAAGTAACAATATTGTAACACCCCCTATTCTAATTGGTTCAGGCGGCTTTTAACGATTTTTTTTTAACCTATGAATTGTTCATGAAGAGCCAAGACTTGAGGAATGACAAGTTTCGTATCATCGTTTACGATAATGTAGTCAGCACGTTTCAACTTTTCAGGCTCTGGCATCTGCTTTTCGACAATTCCCTTGAACTGTTCGACAGTCCGATGCACATCTCTTTTTAGCACCCTCTTCAGCCGGATATTTTCAGGAGCGGAAACGACTATGATCTTGTGCAACATCAGGTTTGAACCAGTCTCAAACAGCAGGGCCGCTTCCTTTAGTACGTACCGTTTTCCCGACTGACGGCTCACCCATCTTTCATAATCTAACGCCACGCGGGGGTGAACCATAGCATTCAGCCTATCCAGCTTCTCCTTATTAAAAAAAACATGGTCAGCGAGGTATAGCCTGTTAATGGTGCCATCGGGATGGTAGGACAAATCACCGAATTCTTTTTTGATCCCGGAGATGAGTATTCCATCGGTGGTCATTAGCTCTTTCGCATGGCTATCGGCATCGTAAAGGGGGGTGCCAAGCTGGTGAAAGATTTTACAAACCAACGACTTACCGGAGCCAATGCCACCTGTAATACCTATTTGAAGGGGAGTTTTCAACGTTACAATCTTACAATAACTGAATCAATCCTGATGATCTGGCTATAAGGCGGAAGCCCCTCGACTTTGGGAAGGAATTTTGCCTTACCCCTGATAAATTTCTTAAGATCCAGCACAGCTTTAACCGATCCTATATCTAATTCAGGAAGGAAGCTTTCGGGTATAGAAAACGTTACAGGAACTTTGCCGGAATTCATCACGTCAGAAACGGTGGATGGAATATTAATTATCTCCAGGGGTATCGAGTCTTTTCGGGTGATCATTTGCTCAACATTGAACATAACAGATACTGAAGCTGGTTGACGGACAATCACTTCCATGTAAGGTAAGATAACCCCAATATTTTCAATGTAATGTTCATCGATGTTGCGTCGAGGAATCTTCAATATGATTGGTTCGACAAGATTATTTATGATTCTTTCGGGCCCAATCACATAAGTCGAATCAGGAATAACAGCAATTTCACTCGCTAAACCATAACCTGTTTTGAGATTATCTGCAACCGAATCCACCGCCAGGTTAATCCATCTGCCGGCTTTAGGTTCAAGGTCAAGATACAGTGTATCCAACAAAACATAATTAATTTCAAGCCCGGTAAGCTGGTTGGAAAATACTCTGGGCAATTCAACTCCAACAATCTTTTTAACCTCCGATGGCCGATCAAGCGGAAACTCCAGAGGAGCCATTTTTACTCCGGAACTTCTCTTAAAAAGATCCCAACCATTTCCCGTTACATTAAGGCGAACGTAGTGAGGAAGTGCTTCAACCGGTACAAAATTTTCATTGTCATAGGCGAAGGTTAACGGGAAATTGATATTGGTGGTATAGGTCTTGTTAAGAGCGTTGAAAAACCAAAAAACCGTAGCTGCGAAAATACACAGCACTACGGCTTTCCAATTTTTTCGATTAAACCTGAGGATATTGAATATTGAATTGAGTAAACTCATGTACCTCGGATATTATAGACCTTCACCAATCACCTTGCCTCAAAGGCAGATGGTACCACTACTTCTTGTTGGCAAGTCTCGTGGCTTCCAATGAAATCGCTGACTTATTGAAACGGATACGACCTCCCTTTTCAACCTCTAAAATAAAAGTTTCACCCTCCATCTCGGCAACGTAACCATGAGCTCCCCCAATGGTTACGATATAGTCACCTTTTTTAATTTCTTCGATAAACTTCTTTTGATCTTTAGCCTTTTTTTGCTGAGGTCTGATCATGAAAAAGTAAAAAACAAGAATGATCGCACCGAAAAAAACAAGCTGAAAATACTGCCCGCCGCCTGATTGGGCTTGTAATAAAATTGTAAACATATTGGTAGTTTAATTAAGCTTTCAAAGGTAGCGTATTTAACGGATTTATAATCACTCACCAAGCTCACATTAAACCCCAGTGAGCAGCGCCGGGCGCGAAGTTGAGTTAACGTCATAACCAATACCAAAGCTTAAAAAATCTTAGCGTTTCAAAGCCAGGTAAAGCAAAAACCCGGACCAATGGCCCGGGTTTTCAATCGTAAGAAGTTTATTTTTTCACAGGACCCTCGGCGGGCGCTGCGGAAGACTGTGGCGTAACCATTGCCTTGAAACGCAAAACGGTCTGCTTAGGCCAGGTATTGGCAGTAACGGTTACGGTTTTGTTTTGAATATTGGGTTTTCCTTTGCTGTCAAATTTCGCCTTGACGTAACCGGTGCCGCCAGCGGGTATCGGCTCCTTAGACCAGGCAGGAACAGTGCATCCACAAGATCCTTGCGCGCCCTGGATAATCAAGGGAGCTTCACCAGTATTTTTAAAGGCATAGGTATATTCCACAACATCTCCTTCCGTAATGGTTCCGAAATCATGATCCACAGTCTTAAACTCAAATTTGGGCAGTGGTCCTTCCGGTTTCTCATCCGTAACGGGCTGAGTTTCGGGGGTCGGTGTTGAAACTACCGTCGGGCCAACCGTTTTCTTTCCTTCCAGCTCGGCAAGTCTGCTTTCAAGTTCGGCAATTTTCTTTTCAGAATTCCGGTCGTTACAGGAGCTTAGCGTTACTGCTAACGAACTGATCATTAAAACCTTTATCCACATTGTTTTCATATCCTATTTTTCTTGATGGTTAATTCTTTTTACCGCGAATCTGATTTAACAGATCGTCCACATCTTCCAGAAGCTTTTCGGCTTTATTTTTGGCCTCGTCTACCACTTTCTGCCCTTGCGACTTGGCTTCCGAAGTCAAGGGTGTTTCTCTACCGGAGACAAAATCGTTAATCAAATCCTGTAGCATCTTCCGATATTTATCAAGTTGAAAAGACAACTTTTCCCGCGTATTTGAGCCTTTGTCAGGCGCGTATAAGATGCCTAAAATTGCACCTGTGGCTGCTCCAACTAAAAATGCCAGCAGCGTATTTCCTCCCTTTGTGCTCATAGCCTTGCAAAATTATTATCGAAACAACGAAAAATTAGAATTTTAACAGTTTTTAACAAATATAAGCCTAAAGGTTATTTATTATCAATCAGGCCCCTTCCGCTTTTTTTAATTTCCCCTAATTCCTTGAGCTCCTTGGCGATAACATCCAGAATGCCGTTGATAAATGTTCGGCTTTTTGGGGTACTATAGGTTTTGGCTAGCTCTATATATTCGTTTATCGTCACTTTTACCGGGATGTTGGGAAAGCTTAATAATTCGGCAATCGCCATTTCGAGTATGATCCGGTCGGTTAACGGCAACCGGTCCACTTCCCAGTTGCGCGTATTGTTTGAAATTAATTCACGGTGATGCGGCTTTAAACTGGTTGATGTTTGAAATAGGATCTCAATAAATTGTTTATCATCGTCCCAATTTAAGGACAGCATATGCAAGGCTATGTCTTTCTGGGTTTCAGGTTCAAATGATTTGACCGTTTTTTCTACAAGGGCTTTCACAATGTCCCGATCCTCAGCCCATCGGAGAACTTCCTCTTCAAAAAAATCATTGATTACCGTTTTGCCCAGAATCACTTTTTTGAAAAGATGATTTATGAATTTTTTCTGATCAT
>JBDSIM010000221.1:0-6306 GCA_039917935.1 Cyclobacteriaceae bacterium
GTGCTTGGGAGTAACACCGCTTCCGTTATTGAGGAGAGCCACATTCCAGTGCTGGCGGTTCCTGAACACGCAGAATTCAAAGGGTTCCGTAATGTCGTGTACGCAAGTGATTTACGACACCTGGAAAAAGAGTTGAGTATTTTGATATTGTATGTAGAAAAGTTTGGTTCCACTATTCACCTGATCCATATTCTTCAGGATGGTAATGAGGTGCAGGAAACGGAATTAAAAATTGAAAGGGTCCTCCAAAAATTTTCTTACAAAAACCTGGTAACCCTGGTGCTGGTCGATTCAGACATTGGTGCTGCCATTGATCAGTATGTGGAAGTCTCTAAAGCTGATATTCTGGCGATGTTTACCCATGAGCTAAGTTTCTATGAAAAAGTTTTTGACAAGAGCATCACGCGTAAGATGGCGTTTCACAGCAGTATCCCTCTGCTCGCGTTCAAACAGGATGGCGATTTGCTTGAGAATTAAAGCTTGAACCATAACTATTCCGAAACATACTCCGGTCCCCTCCTCGAAAAAGGAGGGAAAAATGTCAGCTGTACCACAACAAACTCACGGCTAAAATTCTGCGTTGCCCGGATACCTGGGGAACGGAATCACGTCCCTGATATTGGTCATGCCGGTAACAAACTGAATGAGACGTTCAAAGCCGAGTCCGAATCCGCTGTGCGGAGCGGTACCAAACTTTCGTAATTCAAGATACCACCACAGGTCTTTTTCAGGAAGTCCAAGCTCATGTACCCGTTTCAGTAAGCGGTCATAACGCTCTTCCCGCTGAGAACCACCGATGATCTCACCGATGCCTGGGAAAAGTACGTCCATGGCAGCAACCGTTTTTGAATCTTCATTCTGGCGCATGTAAAATGATTTGATTGCCGCCGGATAGTTAAATAAAATAACAGGTTTCTTAAAATGTTTCTCCACCAGAAAGCGCTCGTGTTCCGATTGCAGATCCACACCCCATTGATCAATAATAAACTGGAATTTCTTTTTTTTGTTGGGAGTGGAATTCCGGAGAATATCGATGGCATCCGTGTAACTCAATCGCTGGAAATCATTGATGGCGACGAATTGTAACCGGTCAAGAAGACTGAGTTCACTGCGTTGTTCCTGTGGCCTGGTTTGGTCTTCATCCTGAGCCCGTTTGTGCAGAAACGCCAGGTCATCGGAGCAATTTTCCAATGCATAACGCACGAGATACTGTAAAAAATCCTGCGCAAGCTGCATGTTATCCTGGATATCATAAAATGCCATTTCAGGTTCGATCATCCAGAACTCTGCCAGGTGGCGGGTTGTATTGGAGTTCTCTGCTCTGAAGGTGGGTCCGAACGTGTAAATCTCTCCGAGCGCTAATGCATACGTTTCTCCTTCGAGCTGACCGGAGACGGTAAGGTTTGTATCTCGTCCAAAAAAATCTTCTTTATAATTGACTTTGCCGTGTTCGTCACGCGGAGGGTTTGTTGGGTCCAGGGTGGTGACACGAAACATCGCGCCAGCGCCTTCAGCATCCGATCCCGTAATTACTGGTGTGTGGATATAGTAGAATCCGCGGTCATTGAAAAATTTGTGTACGGCAAATGCCATCGCGTGTCTGACGCGCATGACCGCTCCGAATGTATTGGTCCGCGCGCGCAAATGGGCGATCTCTCTTAGAAATTCCAGCGAATGTTTTTTTGGCTGCAGGGGGAATTTTTCCGGATCACTGTCTCCCAGAATCTCCAATTCTTTTACTTTAACTTCCACCAGTTGCCCCTTGGCAGGCGAGGCAATAAGGTCACCCGTTACGGAAATGCAGGCTCCGGTGGTAATCCGTTTGAGGGTACTTTCGGCGGTATTGCTAAAATCAACAACTGCCTGAATATTCTGGATGGTAGAACCATCATTGATGGCAATAAACTGGTTGTTTCTGAAAGTTCTCACCCAACCTTGTACGGTGACTTCCTGCCCTTTGGGGATGGTAGCCAGGAGGTCCTTGATCTTAATCCGTTTCATCGAAATGTAATTTAACTGCTGGTGGTTTGCCTAAGCCAGAAGGTCCGCAAAAAACGAAAAAACTAGCGGAATTTCATAACCCTCGGAGGCGTTTAGGTTTAAATGAGGGTTTGTATTATTTTACCTGATCCTTTACCGCATCCCCCAGCGGTGAAGATTTGAAAAAGGGGAAGTGGTTTTATAACTGCCCTGATTTCATAACTTTGTGGCACTATTATAAGTATTATATTTTCGACGATGCAGAAACTTGGTTTAAACCAATCCTTACAACAAAAACTGTCCCCCCAGCAAATCCAGTTTATTAAGCTGTTGCAGGTTCCTACTGCGGAGCTGGAAAACAGGATAGAAGAGGAATTGGAAATAAATCCGGCATTGGAAGAGGGGGAAGAAAAGGAAGTTCAGGAAGACCCGAATTCAGAAGAAGAAGTGCCCGAACCAACCACCACAGAGGAGGAAGTCGATATTAAGGATTACCTCCAGGATGATGATTACAGTGGGTACAAGATGCAGGGAGATGGGGATGACGGGGAAGAACGCGATATGCCTATTCCGATGTCAACCTCCCTTCACGAGATGTTAATGAATCAGTTGGATTACCTCGGGTTGGATGAAAAAGATTTTCCGATTGGAAAGCAATTGGTGGGAAGTATTGAGAGCGACGGATATATCCGCAGGGATCTTGAATCGATTGTGAATGATCTCGCTTTTTCGCAGGGCATCGAAACTACAGCAGAAGATGTGGAGCGGATCCTGAAGAAAATCCAAAATTCTTTTGACCCTCCCGGCATCGCCGCGCGTGACCTTCAGGAATGTTTGCTGTTACAGTTAGACAGGATGGACAACGGTCATAACATTGACGTGGCCGTGGCAAAAAAGATCATCACTGAATGCTTTGATGAATTCACCAAGAAGCACTATCAAAAAATCCAGAAGAAATTAGATACCGAAGATGAGGATTTTGTAAGGGACGCCATTGAATTAATTGTCAAGCTTAACCCCAAGCCCGGAGGCGGAAGCACCGCTTCCATGGTGAAGAACCAATACATTATTCCTGATTTTATCCTTACCAATACCAATAGTAAACTGGAGCTGGCACTGAATAGCAGGAATGCTCCTGAACTTCGGATAAGTCGTTCGTATACCGAGATGTTCAAAGCTTACCACAAGAGTAACAAACGGGATAAAAAATTAAAGGAGGCTGTCACTTTTGTGAAACAGAAACTGGATGCGGCAAAGTGGTTTATTGATGCAATCAAACAACGTCAGCAGACACTGTTGCGCACGATGAAAGCCATTGTGGATTTTCAATATGATTTCTTTCTGGAAGGGGATGAGACGAAACTGAAGCCCATGATTTTAAAAGACATTGCCTCCATGATCAACATGGATATTTCCACCGTATCCCGGGTGGCAAGCAGTAAGGCGATCCAGACTGATTTCGGTATTTTCCCCCTTAAATATTTTTTCTCTGAGGGCATCTCCACGGATTCCGGCGAAGAGGTCAGTAGCCGTGAAGTAAAGCAAATCATCAAGGATATTATTGGAAGTGAAGATAAAGACAAGCCGTTTTCCGATGATAAGCTGGAGAAAATATTAAATGACAAAGGTTATAATATTGCCCGGCGTACGGTTGCCAAATATCGGGAGCAATTAAATATTCCGGTCGCCCGTCTGAGAAAGGAAATATAGAAACTATGTGGGCGCGTTTGGTTTCCTATGTCTTTCATCCTTTGCTCATGCCTACTTATTTATTTTCGCTGCTTGCATGGGCATTGCCGACTTCCATGGAACCTATCCGGCCCGACCAGCACCTGAAGTTTATTTTTTTTATTTTTATCGTCACTTTTCTCCTTCCCTTTTTAAATGTGGGAATTTTCAAAGCCTTTGGTACCATTCGTTCTTTTTCATTACCTGAAAGAAAAGAACGGTTAATCCCCTTCTCGTTTATATCTGTCATTTATGTGGTGGTCACTTATCTGTTCCATAGTCAGACACAAATGAACCTGAATGATAATTTTCTGAAGTTTATGGTGATCATTGACATGCTGGTAATTGTGGCTACAGTAACCACCTTTTTTTTTAAGGTAAGTGTTCATACAATTTCCGCGTGGGGAATTATCGGGATGATGGTGCCACTCACGAAGATATCGCAAATGAATACACTTTTTTATCCTACGATTGGCTTTATTATCCTGGCTGGAATTATTATGTCTGCAAGATTGCAGGTAGGAGCCCATTCCTCACGTGAAGTGATGTGGGGAAGTGTGCTGGGTCTTGCCACAAGTGTAGCAGGTATGTTAATATTGTTTTAACTTTTTCACATGAGCGCCTATCAATTTTTATTGTACACGAATGACAGGGGTACTGCCACCATATCATTGAACAGACCGGAAGTGTACAATGCTTTGAATGATGAAATTACTTTTGAGCTCCAGGATGCGCTCAAAATGGTGGCAAAAGATGACACTGTCCGTGTGGTCGTTCTGACTGGTATTGGCAAGGCATTTTGTGCAGGTCAGGATTTGAAAACTAGTTCGGGTGAGGGTAAACGTTCTTTCATGGATTCCCTCAATAAAAGATACAATCCTATCATCCGGGCTATGCGTGCTTTACCAAAACCAATCATAGCGAGATTGAACGGCGTGGCTGCCGGGGCAGGTTGTTCTATGGCGTTGGCTTGTGACATCCTTGTAGCCTCCGATGAGGCAACGCTGATTGAAGTGTTTATTAATATCGGCCTTGTGCCGGATTCAGGTTCTTCATTTTTTCTGCCCAGGTCAGTAGGGATGGCGAAAGCTTTTGAGTTATGTACCATGGGCTCAAAGATTAATGCAGCTGAGGCGGTGACATTGGGTCTGATAAATAGATGCGTGAGACCGGATCAGCTGGATGCAGCGGTAAAAGAGTTTTCGGATTATTTTGCTTCAGCGCCAACCAAATCCATTGGGCTGATCAAAAAGATGTTAAACAAATCAGCGTATGCAACGCTGGATGAGATGCTTGATTACGAAGCCTATTGCCAGGAAATTGCTGGTTCGTCTGAGGACTACAGGGAGGGGGTAAAGGCTTTTTTGGAAAAGAGAAAAGCGAATTTTTCAGGGAAATAAGGCCTGAATTTTTGGGTAAAAATTCTTTTGTTTCGCGAAGCCTTATTCTATATAAGGTACAAAAAGGTCGTCAAAAATACCATGCAATACGCGGGTAGAAACTACATGGTCCTTACATGCCCTTGAAGGATCATTTAAAATGTCTGCAATCCGGAAGATCGTTCGGAATTATTTATATAAAAACTGGTCGATGCAGAATCAAACACTGAATGTCTCTTTATTCATGCTCATACAACCTTATGGATATAAGCAAAAAAAGCGCTCCCCGGAAAGGGGAACGCTTCATTAGATTACCATATCCTGATTATTTACTGTTAGAATAACTATTTTCCTTTTGCCGGCCCCGTTCCGATCCCGGAACAGACGAAGAACTCTGAGATGAGGAACTACCGGAGGGGCTATCCATGGAAGCACTACCGGAAGGATTGTTCATCGACGAACTTCCCGAAGGATTATTTATGCCCGATGAACTTCCTGTGCTCTCGCTGCTCTTGGATTGCCCTACGCGCAAACGGTTTTCAACATTCTTAACCCCTGATATCGCTTCAGCTATATCTTCAGCGCGCCTTTTGCTGGTGCGTTGATCGACGGTTCCGGTAAGCGTAACCTCGCCACTACTAACGGTCACATCGATTTCAGAAGCGTCCACAAACGGATCATCACTTAGTCGGTCATTGATGTCCTCTTTAATCCTGTCATCAGAACGACTATAGTTCCGGGGACCTTTCCCTTTATATTGTCCGCTTTCTTTTCTGTCACTGTCACTTCTTCTTTCTGCCTCTTCGTCTCCAAACCAGGAAGAAACTTTATCGGTTGTGCGATCCCACCAGGAACGTTCATCACCGTCACCCCTGCCGTATTCTTTGCTGCGGTTACCAGATTGGCCATAGCCACTGTATTGGGAACCGGCGTAGTTTGAACCACCGTGCCCTCTGGACTGATTTTGATCGAATCTGCCACGGTCGCCATAGCTGCCGTAATTTCCAGCTCCCAGTCTATTTTCCCTATTCTGGTAGTTGCTGCGGTTCATACCCTCATAATCACGATCATACAAATTACGGGAACCCCCGCGTGAATCGGAATCGCCCTGACCAGACATACCATAACTCCGGTTATAGTCAGATTGCCATCCCGAATTATCATCACCGCCACCGCCGTATTCTCCCTGACGGTTGCTTTTGTTTTGTCGTTCGTTACG
>JBDSIM010000222.1:0-4529 GCA_039917935.1 Cyclobacteriaceae bacterium
TCTTCCTGCCAAACTATGGTCACTCAATGAAATGGAAAACACCGGCGGAGAACCTGATGTAGTAGGCTTTGATAAAAAGACGGGCGAATTTATTTTTTACGAATGCTCTACGGAAAGTCCCAAAGGCCGCAGAAGTATCTGCTACGACCACGAAGCATTGGAGAAAAGAAAAGAAAACAAACCGGACGATAGTGCTATCAATATGGCAGTGGAAATGGGTATTGAGATTTTGACAGAAGAAGAATATCGTGCGTTGCAGGAGCTGGGAAAGTTTGATTTGAAAACATCGAGCTGGGTCAAAACACCACCCGCTATCAGAAAGCACGGGGGAGCTATTTTTTGCGATCGCCGCTACGAACATGTTTTTACCTATCACAATGGTGCTGAATCATATTATGCTGCGAGGGGATTTCGGGGTGTGCTGAGGGTGTAATTTTCGGCTGGACTAACAGCCAGTCCCTAATCACGGTTGCTGAGCGTGCACAAGGACATGTATTAGGAGTCGAAGCAGTCGAATGGGAAATTGACTACAGACCACACTATACTTGCGGCGGCCCGGTCATTGAACTCCGTTCAATGATGGCCGCCAAAGCTTAGGAGTGTCTATATGCTTCTGCCCTTCGGCAGGCTCAGGGACCGGTTGCATGGATACAGGTTCTCCTGGATCTATCTTTAGAATAAGTGTCACTTCTGATCTGTTTCTATTGGGAAAACAGCCGAACAGTTTATTTTGCCACTTTGCCATGAATGAAATAATTCCCCTCGGTAAAAGTGAATTGGTAAAAAGAGAACTATTGCAAATAGAAGCAGAGCTAAAAGAAAAGCCTTATCAACAGTAGAATTGAACTTCGTTGAATGATGGCCGCCACAACTTAGGAGTATGCTATATGCTTCTGCCCTTCGGCAGGCTCAGGGACCGGTTGCATTGATACAGTTGTCCTTCACTTAACTTCAGAATAAGTTTACACTTTTGACTTTTGTTTCTCACGACAATAATCGAAGTATGCAGCAGCTACTGAGTCCGTTTGATCTACTGGGGTATAATGAATTCGGTATATTCGCTAAACCCTGACAACATCAGGTTTATGCGGCGGAAATGGATGGGATAAGCCTGAGGCTGTCAGGGTTATAAACAAGTAACAGCCATTTAGACAACTTATTTATATGCGAAAGAAACTGATAATCAAACTTCTTTTTTTATTTTTATCATATGCTGCATTCAGTCAGATTCCCAAGTCTGATTTTAGTCATATAGAAATAATTATTGACTCTACAGATTTTCAAAAACTAATTATAAATAAGTTTGTTCGTGACAGTTTAGGCATTTGTTTGTATGATACGATGCTGACATCACCTCTGGTTATAAGTTTTTATATCAACGGACAAGAAAACTTTATTCATTTCAACCCAAATAGAGGTTATTTCGCTACTCAACGAGGTACTGCCTATTTAATATTTCAAACACGCCTCCCAGGACAGGGTAAACAATTGGAACAATCCTGGAAATCTATTGCCCCGGACACCTTAATTTCTTATGATTTCAAACACCCGGATTTTACCTTAACGGAGATCATTTTAAAAAAGCATAGGAACCTGCACAGAAGTAAAAGCAACCATTTAATACCAATGTTAAGTTCTTATTCTGTTGAAACTTATAAAAACTGGGGATTTGGAGATTCTTCTGAGGTGAGCATGAAAGATTTCATCGGTGGGGATACTTCCGGAACAAAAAATCTTTTTAATAAAATACTCTCAGTACGATTATCTATTACAAAAAGCGAACTCGCTGCATTAGCTTCAGTGTTACAGGTAGCAGGATATAAAAAGAAAAGAAACAAATTTTTAAGGACGGGACAGCCTGAAATTTCTTTTACTATTAATAAAAAAGATAATGAGTTTAAAATTAAAGAGCTTGTACTATTATTAAATAAACCTACAAGCACCAACAGGTCAGCCTTTGGAAATGTATTAATCCTTACTAAAAATAACAAAGCAAAATTCCTGTTTGAGTAGCGGCTGCTGGAAAAAATATTTGCAAAAGCAAGGCTGGACAATGGACGATATCTTAAATTTGGAAGCGACTTGCTGGATGAAGATCTCTATCTATGAACACTCCCGGTATGTTAACATCGTCATTGCAACAGGGATATTGACAAAGCCTGGTTGAACTATGATTGGCTGATGATTTAACCTGACACCGATTATCCCTAATTCCTTAAAGACCTGTTAATGCCTCAAATTCACCCCGGGAAAGCTTTAGTTTTGCATCTTAGTTTTATTCATTTCCAATGATCCTATGAGCATGACAAGATTCTTTCTCTTTTTAATTCTCTGTGGTACAGCCTTTCAAGCCTGTTCCCAGGCTGCCCCGACTACACCGGAAAAGCCAAAAGCCACAACTTCTACTACCATCCCAACTACGAATACAACTGTGTACGCGTCGACTAAAGCTGGATGGCTCGTGGATCTGGATGAAGCTTATGAGATCTCGGTAAAGGAGAAAAAGCCCATCCTGGCCAACTTCACCGGCAGCGATTGGTGCGGCTGGTGCAAGAAACTGGATGCAGATGTTTTTTCAAAACCTGAATTCCAGGAATGGGCAAAGAAGAATGTCGTACTCCTCGAGCTGGATTTCCCAAGGAGGTTTCAGATACCTGAGAAAAACCGTCGCCAAAACGCGGCCATGGGTCAGGCTCTTGGCATTACCGGCTATCCTACAATATGGGTCCTCAACCTGACCAAGGATGAGGTGAAAGGACAATTTCAGGTGAAGGGATTGGGTAAGACGGGTTATACACCTACTCCCGGACAGTTTATTGCTTCGCTGCAACAGTATGTAGGTAAGTAATATCTATCCGCTACTGGGAGGTTTTTCCTGCAGCAAGTAGGTATCTTAGGTTGGTAACACAGCATCTCGCTTTGATTATGCAATGTGGTTTGAGGATGCCGGAAAAAAGGGGGTAGTTAACAAATTGATGTCAGTCACTCGCGATGCCGGTTTAAAGGATGCCGGACGCATTACACTGAGGAAAAAAACTTTCTGCGGCTTTCTGCGAGTTCTGCGGGAAAAAACTTTTTCGAATCTGTGCGGCTTTCTGCGAATTCTGCGGAAAAAAACTTTCTGCAAATCTCTACGGCTTTCTGCGAGTTCTGCGGGAAAAACAAATTTCTGCAAATCTCTACGGCTTTCTGCGAGTGGTGCGGGAAAAAGCTTTCTGCAAATCTCTGCGAGTTCTGCGGGAAAAAAGCTTTCTGCAAATCTCTGCAAATCTCTGCGGAATTCTGCGAGTTCTGCGGGAAAAAACTTTCTGCAAATCTCTGCGGATTTCTGCGAGTTCTGCGGGAAATTATTACCCTGCTCCCTGTTCTACCTGCTTTTTACGCATCCGGAATTTCCGGCTCCACCATCCGGATCAATTTATCCAATGAATCCTGCCACCCGAGATAACACATCTCCACCGGTATGACATCAGGAATACCTTCCTGTACAACTTTCAGTTCTGTCCCTGCGGAATTCTGCGTCATCCGAACGGAAGTGATCATGTCGCCGGGCAGATTGAGATCGTCGAAGCGATCCGTGTATTTAATGAATTCATTCGGTTTGAGTTCCAGGTATTCTCCACCAAAAGAGTGACCATTGCCGGTAGAAAAATTGATGAAGGACATCTTGTAACTGCCTCCGACTTTCACATCCATGTGATGGACGACACATAAAAATCCATAAGGTGGGATCCAGGATGCCATCGCATTGGGATCGGTAAAAGCACGATACAATTTTTCGGGAGTGACTTTAATGACTCTGTGTAGTGTTACTGTTCCGGGCATGAGTTTTGATTTTGGATAAAAGTAGTATTTCCGGGGTGTGGAAGCAAGTACTTATTAATTTTGAATATTATGCCATGTTTCGGCCATCTCGGATATTCACATCGATACGAAGCTGACAGGTGATTATACGGTTGATTTGTATTCTCTGTTAGGTGTCAGATCGGGACTATGGATATCGGTGATCGGTAATAGTTGATCGGTGATCAGTGATCAGTAATCAGTTTTCAATAATCAGGAATCAGTAACCAGGAATGGGTATTCGGCCCACTTCAAAAACTCTTGTAACTTCATTGGATCAGCATGGGAAACCAACAACCAACTATACCCTCATGTCCAAAATAAAAGTCGTAATCGTGGAAGACGACCAGGAGATATTGCAAGCGCTTGTAAATCTTTTGGCATCGGATCCGGATATCGTAGTGACGAAAACATTTTTGAACGCCGAGTCCTTCATTTCTGCTTTCCCGGATTTGTGGGTGGATATCGTGCTCATGGACATTGGATTGCCCCATAAAAACGGTATCCAGACAGTTGCTGAATTAAAACCTAAACGCCCCGGGGTGCAATTGATCATGTGCACGATTTATGAGGATGAGGAGAAAATATTCAATGCGTTGTGCGTAGGCGCTACCGGTTACCTCCTTAAGAATACTTCGCCATCTGAAATTTCAGACGCCATCAAAATTGTAAATAGCGGAGGCTCG
>JBDSIM010000223.1:0-21936 GCA_039917935.1 Cyclobacteriaceae bacterium
CAACCTGCCCGCCACTTTCCGCGTAAAATGGCGTCTTATTAAATACCAATTGGTAAAGTTCTTTGTTCTTTTGTTTAATCTTTCGGTATTTAACGATGGAAACATCAGCCGACAAAAAATCGTAACCGATAAATTCAGTTTTCTCGTCTTCCCCTACAGCTATCCAATCGCCGGTCTCTTTTACTGCATCCGCTTTTGAACGCAACTTTTGCTTTTCCATTTCCATTTTGAACCCAGCCTCATCAACAACCAACCCCCTTTCTCTGGCGATTAAGGCGGTGAGGTCAAATGGAAAACCATAAGTATCGTATAATTCAAAAGCCAAGGCCCCTGAGATTGCCCTATTTTTAAGTTCGGATTGAAGCATTTCAATTCTTCTAAGTCCTTTTTCGAGCGTCCTTAAAAACGAACTTTCTTCTTCAAAGACAACTTTGCTCACATACTCCTGTTGCATTTTAAGTTCAGGAAAAGCTTCGCTGAGTTGTTCAGCAAGTACTGGCACCAGGTGATAAATAAAGGGGTCTTTAAAATTCAGGAAGGTAAATCCGTAGCGCACCGCTCTCCGTAGTATTCTTCGGATGACATATCCGGAACCGGTATTGGAAGGTAGCTGACCATCTGAGATAGCAAAGGAAACCGCCCGAACATGATCGGCAATAACCCGCATGGCGATATCCGTCTTTTCATTTTTCTGGTATTTTACCCCTGCTGCCTGGCTGATAAAATTCAACAAGGGTGTGAAAACATCGGTATCGTAATTGGATTTCTTTTTCTGAATGGCCATGCACAACCGTTCAAATCCCATTCCCGTATCAACATGCCGGGCAGGGAGTTTCTCGAGAGAACCATCGGCTTTCCGGTTAAATTCCATGAAGACCAGGTTCCAGATTTCGACCACCTGTGGATGACCCGTGTTAACCAGCGTATGGCCTGGTGTATCATTTACTTCTTCCTCCGCGCGAAGGTCGACATGAATTTCAGAACATGGCCCGCAAGGTCCGGTCTCCCCCATTTCCCAGAAATTATCCTTTTTATTTCCCCTCAGTATTTTTTCTTCGGGAAGAATACTTTTCCAGTAGTGAAAAGCGTCCTGGTCAAATGCAAGATTTTCTTTTGCGTCGCCTTCAAAAACGGTCACGTAAAGTCTTTCCTTTGGAAGTTTATATTCCATGGTCAATAGCTCCCAGGCCCAGGCAATTGCCTCCTTTTTAAAATAATCTCCAAACGACCAGTTACCCAGCATTTCAAACATGGTATGGTGGTAGGTGTCAATACCGACCTCCTCCAGGTCATTATGTTTACCACTAACTCTCAGACATTTCTGAGTATCCGCGATACGTTTGCTTTTAGGATCGCTATTGCCCAGAAAATTATCCTTGAATTGCACCATGCCGGAATTGGTAAAAAGCAAGGTTGGATCATTCTTTAAAACCAGTGGTGCGGAGGGCACAATAAGATGGCCTTTTCGGGCAAAAAAATCTAAAAAAATGCGTCTTATCGATCCAGAATCCATCCCAGGGGTATTTTAAGCGTCAGTTTCGTTCTTTTTTATTATATTAACCAGCTAATCTCATCCGGTAAAACAACCGGGGCAGGATTAACAAGCCACAAAAATAATCGCAGTTGAGGGAGAATAAGCAGATTGCGCTGTTTTTTTTATGGCCTACTAAAACCTGAAGTATAATCTGCGGATCCTGATGCGCTATACGACCTATCGCTACAACCCCCAAACATGCCAATACGAGCGTGTGAAAGTTCGTGCAAAAAATGTTCTGTGGTATGGTCTCGGTGTTTTCGTTCTGGCAACCTCCATGCTTTCTGGCCTATTGTTGGTGCATGACATCGTCGTTAATACGGAGACGGAAAAAAAACTCCGAAAAGAAAACCGCGCGTTTAAAGAACATCATAAAATCCTTTCTTCACACCTCAACGAACTCCAGCCTACACTCACTTCGCTCCAAAATAAAGATCAGGCTCTTCATTATAAATTTTTTGGTTCTCAAGCGGTTGTCCCTGAAATGAACACCCAAAGTATTTCGAAAGAAAATGTTTTACTCGCTGATGCCGCTGGCTTTCGCAGCCTTGTGAATCTCGTAAAAAAAACCTCGCAGCAATTATTGGCCGAATCTTCAGAAAAGAATCGTTATTTTAGAAGTGAATGGAGTATAAGAAAACCTAAGCCGGAGGTAATGGGTTCTTTGCCCACCCGCCAACCTTTCGAAAAATGGCAACCTGATATGCTGATATCAGGCTTCGGTCTGCGGATAAATCCTTATCACAAAGGTTTGTATGAACATGTCGGGATTGACATTGCCGTGCCGCGAGGAACTACCATTCACGCCACCGCCTCCGGCATCATTAAAGAAGTGAAAAAAAGCGAACTACAGGCCGGATATGGAAACTATATTGAGATTGACCACAGCAATGGCATAGTCACCCGGTACGCCCACTTGCAGGATATACGCGTCGGCTATGGCAAGAAGGTGAACAAAGGTGAACTAATTGGCACGGTAGGAACAAGCGGAGGATCCATCGCGCCGCATTTGCATTACGAAATTCTTCGAAATGGTGAAAACGTTGACCCGATATACTATATTATAGAGGGCCTTTCCAGTGATCAGCACGAGCGTTTGACATCCGTTAGTCATCAGCAAAACCAATCTCTTGATTAATGAGCAGGATGAAATACCGATATAACGAAGCTACCTGCCGATACGAACCATTTTACGTAAAAGGAAAGATATTGCGATTTAGAATGATCGTATTTGTATCGCTATCTTTTGCTGTGGCGTCAATAGGTTACACCTGCATTATCCAGTATATCCCATCACTCGGAGAATTATTCCTGGCCGATGAAAATCAAAAGCTAAAAATCGAATGGGATATTCTGCACGACCGCATTCAGGACGCTAATCAGAAACTTACAACGCTTATTGAAAAAGATGATCATAATTACAGAGTAATTTTAGATTCGGATCCACTGGATCCAAGTATTCGGGAAGCAGGCATCGGGGGTAGCGAAAGAATTAATTTGAGCCGTCTTCAGGAATTTCCGATGGTACTCCATGAGTACCGGATTTTTGAAAGGTTCAAACATCAGTTGGACGTGGAATCTCAATCATACGATGAGATTGGAAAAATGTTTGAGAAAAAAATGACTATGTGGGCAGCAAGGCCTGCTATTCAACCCGTAAGCAATACCAATTTAACCCAACTTCATGCCACCTTTGGCGCGCGCTTCCACCCGCTGCTGGGATATGTGAGGGATCATAAAGGATTGGATTTTACCGCGGAGATTGGAACGCCCGTGTATGCAACCGGAGACGGTCAAATAAAAACAGCTTATTTTTCAGGCAGCTATGGCAATGTGATTTTTCTGAACCATGATTTTGGATATGAGACGCGTTATGCGCACTTGTCTAGATTCAATGTAAAAGTAGGTGATAAAATTAAGAGAGGTGAGATCATCGGATTTGTAGGTAATACGGGCTTATCTCGCGGTCCGCACCTGCACTATGAAGTTATTTTCAAAGGCGAACAAATCAATCCAATCAATTTTTTTCAACGTGATCTCAGCAATAAGGAATACGAAAAATTAATAGAAGAAGGTAGCCAGCAACGAGAATCTCTCGACTAATAATTTTCATTCTTCTTATTTCTCCTTTTCTTTGCAATCTAAAATTACTTCCATTCATGCGGCTTGTATTGGTTTTAACTGTCTGTTTATTGTCGATTGTTTGCGGTGCCCAGATAAAGCAGGATTCAAGTCAAAGCAAACTCACTTCTGTAAATACTGATACTCTGGCCTTTATAAAAAAAGATACCCTCACTATCATCGGCGTTGGGGATATTATGATGGGTACAAATTACCCGGAAGATAAATTGCCCCCGGAAGATGGTGCCTTTCTGATGCGGCAAGTGGACTCTCTGCTTCAAGATGCTGATGTAACCTTTGGTAACCTGGAGGGAACCCTGTTAAATGAAGGTGGCATTCCTAAAAAATGCAAAGACCCCAAAGTTTGTTACGCTTTCCGTACACCGGTTCATTATGTTAGAAATTTGGTGAATGCGGGTTTTGATATGATGAGTCTGGCGAACAATCACGCTGGCGATATGGGTGATGAAGGTCGTGATACCACGATGTATACTTTACTTAAATCGGGTATTCTTCATGCTGGCCAGTTATCCATGAAAACAACTATTCTCGTAAAGGACAGCGTTATATATGGTCTGGCCGCATTTGCACCCAATACCAATTGTGTTCCGATCAATGATCTTGAAGGCGCACGATACATTATCCAACAACTTGATTCCCTGGTGGATATTGTCATCGTCTCTTTCCATGGCGGTGCAGAAGGTGCAAAATTTCAGCATGTGCCACGCACGCATGAAATGTTTTACGGGGAAGACCGGGGAGATGTGTATAAATTCTCTCATACCCTCGTTGATGCCGGAGCTGATATTGTTTTCGGGCATGGTCCACATGTAACGCGAGGTGTTGAAGTGTACAATAAAAGGTTTATCGCATATAGTTTGGGTAATTTCTGCACATACCGGGGCATAAGCATCACCGGTATAAATGGTCTGGCACCGATTATTAAGGTTTTTACAAACCCTGAGGGGGAATTTTTAAAAGCGCACATCACGCCAACCATTCAATCATTCGAGAACGGCGTGACCATAGATCCGGAAAAGTCAGTAATCAAAATTATACAGGAACTTTCAAAAAAAGATTTTCCGGAATCAGGCATTCAGATTGACGATAATGGTTTAATTACTTATCTTAGACAATAACATGGCGTATAAGGAAAAAGAAATAGAAAAGCTTTACTACTCCATAGGAGAAGTGGCTGAAATTTTTACGGTAGCTCCCTCTCTTATCCGTTTCTGGGAGTCTGAGTTTGACCTTATCCAGCCTAAGAAGAACAGAAAAGGCAACAGACAGTTCACAAAAGAGGACATCGATAACGTCCGCACCATTTACCACCTTGTAAAGGAAAAAGGTTTTACGCTCCAGGGCGCCAAAGAAATGTTGCGCAATGATTCTCAGGCGGTAAAAGACAAAATGGAAATGATGGATTCCCTGCGCAACGTCCGTAAATTTCTGACCGAATTAAAAGAAAAACTTCACTAACTTCCTACCATTCATTTTCTCCATTCTATAATGGATCAAAATCACCTTTCACTGCTTGCCCTACATTTTATACCGGGTATAGGTGACCATTTAATAAAACAACTGGTGAGTTATTGCGGGTCGGCTGAAAAAGTTTTTAATATCCCAAAAGGTAAGCTATTAAAAATTCCGGGGATTGGTGCTGTCACCGCGGAATCAATTGTGCAGGGGAAGCCCTTCGCTCAGGCGGAAAAAGAAATTCTGAAAGCCCAAAAAGAAAATGTAGAGCTTATTTTTTTTACCGATAAGAGATATCCTTCCCGGCTTCGTCAGATAGATGACGCACCCACGATGCTGTATGCAAAAGGAAACATCAACTTTGAAAACCCGAAGGCAGTGGCCATTGTAGGCACTCGCCAATCCACAGCTTATGGTAAAGAATGTGTCGAACAACTTGTTAAAGATCTTGTGGCACATCATGCTTTGATCGTCAGTGGTCTTGCCTATGGTATCGATATCCACGCCCATAAACATGCTGTTAAAAACAAATTGTCGACTATCGGAGTGATGGGCAGCGGAATGGATGTAATCTATCCCGCTTCTCATCGCGACGTGGCACTAAGTATGATGGAAAATGGCGGGCTATTAACAGAGCATCCCTTTGGCACCCAACCTGACGCCCATAATTTTCCTGCCAGAAACCGAATCGTAGCTGCCTTGTCAGACGCCGTCATTATTGTGGAGGCTGCAGAAAAAGGGGGAGCGTTGATCACTGCCGATATTGCCAATAGTTACAATAAAGACGTGTTTGCATTTCCCGGAAATGTAAAGCAAAGTCATTCTGCCGGCTGCAACAATCTTATCAAGTCCAACCGGGCACATCTCATTACCGCGATTAAAGATCTTCAGTACATCATGAACTGGGACGCAGGAGTACGACCTGTGAAGCAAGAACCCTTTACCATGGAAGGATATGAGCCGGACGAGCAGGTTATTATCAAGACTTTATTGGAGAACAACAAACAACTGATGATAGATCAGATTTGCTGGAAAACTAATTTGCCGATCGGCCAGATTGCTTCATTACTGCTGTCCCTTGAATTTAAAGGCGTCATCGCCTCATTACCAGGCAAAATTTTCAAACTCACGAAGTGATGAACGTTCCTTATCCCTGGCCAACTACCGGAAAATTTTCCAGGGGCCGGCTATTTTAAATGAATGAACTCGCCAAAAATCTTGTCTGCCTCCAGCAACGACTCTGAAAAAGATCGCTTGTCCAACATGAGCGGTACAGCCTGTTCCTCCAAATAGGCAACAATGGTCTCCGTAGCTATATTACCCACCAATTCATCCTTGGCCATAGGGCAACCGCCAAATCCCCTCATCGCGCCATCAAACCTGCGGCATCCTCCCCTGTATGCTGCTTCGATCTTTTCACGTGAATGGGAAGGTGTCGAATGCAAATGCACCCCAATCTCCGAATGTGGAAACTGTTTTAATACGGCGGAGAACAAGGCTTCTATCATCGGACTATCGGCCACTCCTACCGTATCTGCAAGCGATATGATATCCGCTCCTAAGGTCAGCAGAATATCAACAAACTGGGCAACCAGATTTACTTTATAGGGGTCACCATAAGGATTTCCAAATCCCATGCTGATGTAGGTTACCAATTGTTTTCCGTTTTTGTCGCAGAGGTTCTTGATTTCTTCAACCTCATTCAGGGCTTCAGCAATTGATTTATTGGTATTGCGGATCTGGAATGTTTCGGAAATCGAAAGCGGAAAGCCCAGGTAGTGGATGCTGGCAAGTTGGCAAGCTGCCTCCGCTCCGCGTTTATTGGCAACGATAACCAATAATTTTGAGGGTGAACTGGCAAGGTCCAACTGCTCTAGCACCAATGCTGTGTCAGCCATTTGAGGGATAGCCTTCGGAGAAACAAAACTACCAAAGTCAATGGTGTCAAAACCGACGCGCAATAATTGATTGATATATCCCACTTTCACTGACGTAGGGATAAAACGCTCGATGCCCTGCATGGCATCCCGCGGGCACTCGATGATTTTCATTGTTCCTGTTCCTTTTGGTGGATTTAATGCTGTCTAATATTTGATAAAAATCTGGTAATTAAAAGTGGGAGCCTGCCACAAAAGCATTTTTATAGACTTGCTTCGGATGGATGCTTTTAGCCAATGTGAAAATTCAGGCATACCGTACCAAAATAAACGGTCATTGCAGGAGCTCCGCAGAGGGTATCGTTAATGATCCCCACCATGCCCATGTCATGATCTATGGAAAATTTCCGGATTGATATAGGATGACAGCACCGTCTGATAGTGTGAACTATTTTTATGACCTTTGAGGCCAATTAAAAGTTATTTATGGTTGCTGTTCAGGAAAACGTTAATCTGTTACCCTTCAATACATTTGGAATTAATGCGCAAGCAAGGTATTTGGTAACCGTAAAATCCGTTTTGGAAGTGCAGCAACTTTTGGCAAATGATCTTTTTGAGAAACATCGCACGCTTATTCTGGGCGGTGGCAGCAACATTCTGCTAACAAAGGATTTCGAAGGGCTTGTGGTGAAAAATGAGATAACAGAAATTCAAGTGGTCGAGGAAGATGAAGCGAGACTGATGCTTAGAGTGGGTTCAGGGGAAAACTGGCATGATCTGGTTATGTATTCTGTTGTAAGGAATCTGGGTGGAATTGAGAATCTTTCCTTGATACCAGGAACTGTTGGGGCAGCGCCGATGCAAAATATTGGTGCCTACGGAGTAGAGATCAAAGAAGTTATCCACAATGTTGAAGCGGTTGACATGGAAACCGGCAAGGTCAAAGTATTTAATCGGGAAGAATGTCAGTTCGGTTACCGTGAAAGTATTTTCAAACAACATCTCAAGGGGAAGTATTTTATTTCAAGTATTACTTTAAGTCTGACGAAAAAGAATCATGTTTTTAACGTGAGCTATGGAGCCATAAAAGATGTCTTGAGCGAGAAAAATGTAAAAGAGCTGACAATTCAGGCAATAAGTGAGGCAGTTATCCACATTCGGAAAAATAAACTTCCTGACCCATTATTGATCGGAAATGCCGGAAGTTTCTTTAAAAATCCTTCTGTAGAACTTTCCTTTTTTGAGGACCTGAAAAATAAATATCCGGCACTTCCCTCCTTCACCGGCGAAAAAAATCTCATAAAAATTCCTGCTGCGTGGCTCATCGAGCAATGTGGCTGGAAGGGCAAAACCCTTGATAACATTGGTGTTCACAAGCATCAGGCATTAGTGCTCGTGAATTATGGCAAGGGCGATGGGAAAAAAATCTGGCAACTGGCGATGGACATACAAAGCAGTGTAAAAGATAAATTCAACATCGTTTTACAAGCGGAAGTCAACGTGATATGAGGTGATTTTCTGCTTTTAGAATCTCATCATGACCTTTTAAAAATTCTTTAATCAAAAAAAAAATATCAAAATATTTTTGTGGATAAAAAAAATGTTATAACTTTTCGTATTGTTTAATAAAATTTTAAACTAAAATTAAAAACGCTATGGCAAAATCAGCGAAGAAAGCAGCAAAGAAGTCTTCAAAAAAGACGGCTAAAAAGGCTGCTAAGAAGAAGAAGTAATTAGGTAGAACCTAAAAACTTTTGCGAAGGGAAGTAAATTAGATTTACTTCCCTTTCGCTTTTTCAAGCCATCAACGATCTTTCTTCCACCGTCTTTGTCTCAAAAATCCTTTCAGACCTGAGCTTTTAAAAGATTTAAGGGGCAGTTTCAACGCACCTTTCACTCGGTTGCGTAAAATTTATGCCGAATCTTCTTGTCTTAGCCCCCGGTCGCATGTACCTTTCTTTGAAAATAACCATAACGCAAGACCATGGCAAAAGCAGCGGCAAAAACATCAACGAGTAAAGAATCGAAAAAACCGAGCGCAGGGACGAAAATCTCCCCGAATAAACTAACCTCCAGTAATCTTGAGAAAGTAAGTACGGAAGTTTTGGAAAAACTTCAGACCCTGGGTATTGACGATCAACTCCAGCGCGACATTAAATGGTGTCTGGGAAGTTACAGGTCAGACCAAAATCCTAGTGGATTATATGATACGGCAAAAAAAGCGTTGATGGTATTCCAGATCGAAAAAGAGAAAAAAACAAAGGGAGTTACTGCCAAACTTATCCAGGACCTGGAGAAAATCGTGAAAGAGCAGGAAGGTTAAATCATATCGGTTACGTTGCTTAACTTACCATCGTATCGAATCACCGATACACCAAACTTATTGAGAAAATCAACCCCTTCATCAGAGAGCAATCCTTTGTGTTGGGCGTAAGAATTCAGATAGATCACCCTGGAAATACCCATGGAATAAATAATCCTGGCACAAGCAAGACAAGGGGAGAGCGTTACGTAAAGCGTTGCCCCGTCTACAGATGTTTTATTTTTTACGGCATACAGAATAGCGTTTTGCTCGGCGTGGATAGCCAAAGAACAGCCCCCCTTCGAATCTCTGGGACAACCCGTATCCGGCCATTGCTCATCACAATTATGAGTGCCGGATGGCGGCCCGTTATATCCGATTGAAATTATGCGCGTATCCTTCGTCAGCACAGCCCCCACATGTCTTTTGATACAGTGCGAACGGGTTGCGAGGTTTACCGCCAGTTCCATATAAATATCATCAAATTCAGGACGAATCATACCGTAAAAATAGAACTTTGCAGCCATAACCAAACACAAAAGCAGAAACCGTCACGTTCTATAATCTTAAAATTACCCGTTAGAAATATTTCACGCGGTTCAGGTGAAAGTACTATCTTTAAGTCAGTATGGTCGTAAGAGTAACTGCAGTGATCCTTCTTCTTCTTGGTGCCCGGACTGTTCTGGGACAGGAACAACTTAAATTGAGACCCAGTCCGCTGGCAATTGTCAGCATTCGATATAAAGACAATTATCTAAAAGTAACCTATAGTCAACCCCAGAAGAAAAACCGACAGATATTTGGTGAACTAGTCCCTTTTGGAAAGGTCTGGCGTACTGGCGCCAACGAAGCCACAGAATTTACCACCATCCACGACATTCAGATTGACAGCATCGTGTTAAAAGCAGGCACCTATTCAATTTTCACAATTCCTGAAAAAGAAAAATGGACCATTATCCTCAACACAGAGGTGGGTCTTTGGGGCGCTTACAATTATAATGAGCAAAAGGACCTGTATCGGTTTGAAGTGCCCGTAAAAGCCACTGAAATGATCTATGAGCCTTTTACAATAATATTTGATCACCGAAACGAAGTGGCAGATCTTTTGATGCTGTGGGATAAAACAAAAGTATCCATTCCAATAAAATTTATCAATTAATTCAGATGTTGAAATCCTTATTGATTTTTCTTCTCCTGACAGGATTTACCGCAACCAGTCAGGATATTGCAGAACTTGAACGTCGCAACGGGTTCAAGGACTTAAAACTCTCTATGCCTGTTGATTCTATAAAAGGAGAAAAGAAATTTAAGAAAGATTTTAATGAACAAAACCAGTATCCTTCAAAACTCTACACCTATGAGGATCCTGATTACATTAAAATCGGAGAAATTCCCATCAGTAAAATTGAATTTAAAACCTATAAGAATCTTATTTACCAGATTCATGTCGTTACCGATAAGGATACGAGGTTAATGAAAGCGTTGGAATCAATCTACGGAACAGCCGATTACGACATGAAAAAAGAAACCTATTTTTGGAAAGGGCAAACCCTGATCTTAAAATTCCGCTCCCACTCAAGAAACCAGCTGGAACTCGTTTATACCTCCTACCTCATGTTAAACCTGATGAAAGCAGACAAAGGAAAGAAAGTAGAGGATATTGCGGACGATTTTTAAAACATGTATCATTTTAACTGAACCAGTTATGAGATTTTTTTTATTATCAGCTTTACTAGTCATTGTGAGCATAGGTTTTTCACAAAACCAACCAGATCCCAAAGAAACCGAAGTATGGGAACCGGAACCAAAAGTGGTGACCCCTGGTAACGCCCCGTCAAATCCCCCATCGGATGCCATCATTTTATTCGATGGAAAAGATTTAAGTAACTGGGTTGGAAAGGATGGAAAAACTGCTCAATGGACTGTTGCTGATGGAGCGATGACGGTATCAAAAGGTGGCGGTGAATTAAAAACAAAACAAACTTTTGAAGACATTCAATTACATATTGAATGGAGAACTCCTGCTAAAGTGGTGGGTGAAGGTCAGGGCCGGGGTAATAGCGGTATTTTTTTTAGCGAAAAATATGAGTTGCAGGTCCTAGATTCCTATCATAACAGGACGTATTCCAATGGGCAGGCCGGCTCTATATATAAACAATCAATGCCTATGGTTAATGCCAGCAAGGGGCCAGGAGAGTGGCAGATGTACGATGTGATCTTCCTATCACCAAAGTTTAATACGGATGGTACGCTGAAAGCTCCCGGGCACATCACCGTCGTCCACAATGGCGTGCTTATCCATCACAATACAGAAATACGGGGTACGACCGAATACATTGGAAAGCCGAAGATAGTCGCTCATGGAAAAGGATCAATTAGCTTACAAGATCACGGTAATCCTACAAGCTTCAGGAACATTTGGGTCAGAGAACTGGAAAGTCAGTGATCATCCTTGTGAGATTTTAAACTTCGCTACCTGAATTTTACATCGTGTTGGGCAAAGATAGCGCCTGGCGATGCGTATTAAGTACAAACAATAAAAAAGCTACTCATTTGCTGAGGTAGGAAATTCGGTAAATCACATTCGCTGTGTCATCTGATACCAACATAGACCCATCAGGCAAAATTAACACGTCTACAGGCCTTCCCCACACTGATTGAGTTGCGTCGTCCAACCATCCACTGGCAAATACTTTTTGCCCTTCTGATTTATTGTTTTTAATGTTCACTAAACTTAGGTCATGTCCACTTTTTTTCGTTCGATTCCACGATCCATGCCGGGCAACAAATATTTGATTCGTATAATCTGAGGGAAACATATTTCCTGTATAAAATTTTAAACCCAATGGCGCAACATGTGCTCCAAGTTTCTGAACAGGTGGTACAAAATCCTTGCATGGTCTCTTATTACCAAACTCTGGATCTTTAACAGAGCCTTCATGACAATATGGAAAACCAAAATGCATTCCAGCTTTCGGTGCATAATTTAACTCACAGTTGGGTACATTATCACCGAGCATATCCCTTCCGTTATCAGTAAACCATAATTCCTTTGTATCGGGATGCCAGGTGAAGCCGACCGTGTTTCGAATTCCCTCAGCATAAATCTCGCGCCCGGTACCGTCGGTATTTATTCTCGTTATCGTTGCATAAATCTCCTCTTCAGGATCACAGATATTACAGGGTGCGCCAACAGGAACATATAATTTACCGTCAGGACCAAAGGCGATATACTTCCAGCCATGACCATCCTGTTCCGGGTAATTATCGACCACCACATCCGGTTTCCCGGGATTATCCAATCTGTTTTCAATATCAGTGAATTTTAGAATCCGGGTCATCTCGGCCACGTATAAATTCCCATCCTTAAAGGCAACACCATTGGGCATGTTTAGTCCTGAAGCAATCACCCACTTTTTATCTGCCTTAAAGTCGCCATCCTTATCCTGTACCGCATATACTTTATCGCCATCCCGGTTACCCACATAAATTATTCCCGAAGGACTAATGGCAAGGGACCTTGCATTGTCTACTTCGGCAAAAACGCTTATTACAAAACCCTCTGGCAACTTTATTTTGTCCAGAGGTAATGATTTGGATCTATCGGTCAACGCCGGCTCGCCTTTGTCCTCTTTTTTTGATTCAATCCCGGTGGCATCCTCATCCTGCGCCTTTTTGTCTGTCGCTTGATTACAGGCAAGTAATAAAATCAGGATGGCGGTAAAATATATTTTGGAAGTTCTCATGGTCTTTGATTTTGGTTCTGGTAATTAATTACATTTTCCTGCTTAATCCCAAAAATTTAACAAAATTAAGATCAACAAACCTTGTCTATATTTTCTGTTTAGCGGTTAAAAAGGAAAAAACTGTGATGTCAGCCCATTAGTGATTATTTTTGCAGATTATTTTAGAATTAAAAACCGGTTTGACCTGAAATAAAGGGCTTTAGCCATTATCGATCGCTGTGGATTAAATTAAATCATGATCTCTATTACCAATCTTTCCTATTATATAGGCGGCCGCCCGCTGTACGAAAATGCCAATATGTTTGTCAAGCCAAAGGACAAAATTGGACTTATTGGTCTAAATGGAAGAGGAAAATCGACTTTATTGAAATTAATTAACGGCGATTATAAAGCCGATGCGGGCGCAATCAGCAAAAGCAATGACTGTACAATAGGTTTCTTAAACCAGGACCTACTCTCTTATCAAACAGATGACGCTATCGTCACGGTTGCCATGGAGGCCTTTAAAGATGCAGTGGACACCCAGCGCCAGATTGAAAGAATACTCCACAAACTTGAAACGGAATACGCTGATGACCTGGTGGACAAACTCACCCGGCTCCAGGAGAAATTTGAACACCTTGACGGGTACTCCATGCAGGCCAAGGCAGAAGAAGTATTGGAAGGTATTGGATTCTCTACCGCAGACCTCCACAGACCATTAAAGGAATTCTCGGGAGGCTGGCGAATGCGGGTAATGCTTGCCAAATTATTATTGGAGAAACCCTCACTGCTGATGTTGGATGAGCCTACCAACCACCTTGACCTGCCTTCTATCGAATGGGTAGAAAATTATCTTCGCAATTACGAGGGCGCTGTTATTGTAGTTTCACACGACAGAACTTTTATTAATAACGTTGTTTCGAAAACCGTCGATGTCACCCAGCAACAACTCATCACTTATGAGGGGAATTATGAATATTATCTTCAGGAGAAGGAATTGCGCGAAGAAATACAGCAGAATGCCTTCGAAAACCAACAGCAAAAAATAAAGCAAACAGAAAGATTCATCGAACGTTTTAAGGCTAAGGCTACAAAAGCCAGACAGGTACAATCCAGGGTGAAGGCTCTCGATCGGATGGATAAGATCGAAGAAGTAGTAGATGATAGCGCTGCCGTTAACTTCAGATTCAAATTTAACCAGCAACCAGGCCGATATATCATTAACCTCAATAACGTATCGAAGTCATATGGCCCCCTGGAGATCCTTAAAAATACTTCTGTGGCTATTGAGCGCACCGATAAAATCGCACTCATCGGTGCCAATGGCAAAGGTAAATCAACCTTGCTGAGAATTATTGCCGGAGAGGAGCCTATTGAGGGAGAAAGGATTATGGGTTATAATGTTATCCGGGCTTTCTATGCGCAACACCAATTGGAGTCACTTCATGTAGAGAATGAGATCATCGAAGAAATGAAGCAGGCAGGATCAGGGAAAACCGAACAAGAGCTCAGGAATGTTCTGGGTTGTTTTCTTTTTTCAGATGACGATCAGTTTAAGAAAATCAAAGTGTTATCCGGAGGCGAGAAATCACGGGTAGCGCTTGCCAAGACCTTAATATCGGAAGCCAATTTTCTATTATTGGATGAACCTACCAATCACCTGGATTTTATTTCAGAAAATATTCTCATCCAGGCGCTGCAACAATATAAAGGAAGCTTTGTTGCCGTGTCACACAATCGCCATTTTGTGAGCCAGGTGGCCAATAAAATATGGTACATTGAAGATAAACAAATCAAAGAATATCCGGGGTCGTATGACGAGTACGAATACTGGAGAAAGAAAAATCTTTTGAATGGTACAGGCGTTCTTCCCGACCAAAAGAAACTAAAACAAGAAAAGAAGCCACAGGATATAGCTCCAAAAACTTCTTCTCAGGAAGCGCAATTAAAAAATCTGGAAAAAGAACTCCGAAAAATTGAAGCTCAGATAGAAATCCTGCAGGCCGATAAAGAAAAATCTGAGGCTGAGATGGCCCTGCCGGAAAATTTCTCTGACTTTGGAAAACTGCATCAGATTCAACAGCAATTCAATGTTGTGAGTGGACAGCTCAATGAAGCCAATAAGCAGTGGGAAGTTGTGGCAACTAAAATAGATGCTTTGAATAAAAACCAGGGTCTTTCATAGGAAAACTAGACGTCATTTCAACATCGCCCCGATTACTTTTCCAAACCCTTCGTCAATGCAATCCGAATCCTATCTGAAGGGATATGCGTTGAATTTCGCGTTGAATGGATACCTTGCTGGTAGGATTATCCCATCCCCGAATCTTCTCTTCGTATAAAATTCTTTGCCATTGATATCCGGCGGTGAAGTATAAACTGAATTGGCCGGAACGAATTCTGTACCCGATTAGAGGATGGATAATACGGCCGCCCTTACTTTCATAAATATATTCGCTATTCTCCGTCTCCGGCACCCATGCCTTCGCGTATCCTGCCATGATTTGAATAAAAAGATCATTCTTCCCTGGTTTGGATAAATCATAGCCTACGCTGGCAAATACCGGCAACGTTCTCCAATCAGGATATGCATCGTAACCAACGCCAACACCTGATGCAAGTCGGTTTTTTCGAATTCCATGGATAGTGGAAACGCTAAGAGAGGTGCCATCCCCCTTTTTGGCAAGTAACGCGCCTGAATACACCGAATTAAAATAGGTCGCTTTGGAAACCAAACTATCAGCCTGAGCAGAAGCGGATAAAGAACCTACAACCAAGAGCAAAATAATTCGGAGTGAACTACTCTTCATGTGAAATCGCAATCTTACTTAAGAGTTTGATGTCTTTCGGGTTTGAATAATCAAATTGCAGAATACCCTCTTCTCCTATCATCATCAGGATGTTATTGAATGGGATTACGTCAATTGCATTGATGTTTTTATAATGAGCCAAAAGATTTTCGTCAATTTTCAAAATGTCGGTGGCATCAAAAGTTTTCAGACCATCGCTACCATCACAGATGAAAAGTGTTTTATTGTCGATCCCCAGCCCATGAGGATTTGTCATAGGGTAAGTTTTAATTAACTGGGGAGCGGATAGGTTTTTGATATCGATTATTTCGAGTTGATTTGTGAATCCCTGGCATTGTGTTCCGGACCGCAAGGTCACATATGCATAATCATCATCGACTACAACAGGATCACAGCTCCGGACGTGCTCATAGGTGCTTAGTTTTACTGGTGACTCCGGAGCGATAACATCCAGGATGTGCATTCCACTGCTTGATCCGACAAAGAGATTCGTTTTATGTGGGAAGATGGTTTCAATGTCCCAGGAAAGAAACATCCTCGTTTTTTCCACAGGATTTTGTTCTTCGACAACGCTTACCGTTTGCAAATCACCGCCATCCAACAGATAAAGATAATCTCCGTTTATGGTAAACTTGGCCAAAGAGCCGCCCACCCCGGAGCCAGAGCCGGTCCCCGGGGTGAAAGCAGCCTTTGCACTAAAACTCATATCAGAACTGACAGCAATTCCACTTTCAAAGGGCCTTACGCCCCATGCATTATTGAAGCTTCGTACTGGATTGCAATCGGAATCAGTGATGTAAACATTTTTCTTCTCTTCCCAACTGGTGACGACGCAACATTTGGCATTCATTTGCATTCCGTAAATCTGATAGTTTTTAAATACGCCTTCCACTCTGTTGACCTCATGGATACTCGCGACGTCGGAGACATCAAAAGCAACCAGATCTACATAGCTGTCGGCATACAATGTCTTTCCTTTAATAGCAAGGTCAGTATTGCCGGGGATTTTTAAAAAACTGAGAAAAACAGGGTTGGATGGGTCCTGGTTATTAATAATATGAATACCTTCTCCGGGTTCATTCAAGAAAATAATCCCATCCTTAAAATAGATTTTCCCGACCGCATGAATAACCTGTGGTGCTACAAGATCAATACTTGAACGGATGTCTTCTACCGTAGTATAAACGGGTTCGAAATAAGTATACTCAGTGGTGACTTCACATTTATCGGTACACCCCTCTAGCAACACACTTAATCCCAATAATGTGATGAGAAATAATAAGGCGTAAAGAGAAATGTGAATTCTTTTTTGCAGCCTGTTTTCGAGCGTTTCCATAGGCATTAGGGTATATAATGCTTAGACACGCGTGGGTATACAAAGGTTGTAACGTTAATGAAATATGTACCTGAATCGAAGTCCTACATCAAATGTAAACGGACTTGCCTGAACACCGAGATTGGATTTATAAATTGTATTGAACGGATACCGTATACCTGGGTTCAAGGCAACTCTGTAATGTGGGCCAAAACGGTAGCTGAATTCTGTGCCAAACAAACCACTGAGGTTAACAGACCTGTAGGGAGAATCTGATCCGCTGGATTGTGTGGTATTATCTACCTTACCACCTACCTTATCACCATCAGCCTTTACGGTATTTTGCAGAAATAAATCAGTGGCCACTCCTGCATTTAACTGGAACCCAAAAGTTTTATTGACTAATAAATAACCAGCCTGCATAGGAATGCTCAGATACCGCATGCTATTGTTTATGTTATACGGTGCGGTATATATTATTTTATCATTAACACCCTGATTTTCGGCTTTGACCAATTCATTGGTAGAGGCTGGCTTGAAGCTCTGAAAATCCTGAGAAACTACAGCATTGCTCGATGTGTAGTCTGAGGATTGGGTAAGGTAATTTACGCCGCCCTGAAACACCCAGCGTTCCGCCAGTTTGGTGCCCACATTAACGCCCATAGAATACGAAAATCCTGATGCATTGGCTTCCTGGTCGGCGATCTGAGAGGAGGCTTGCATCGTACTCGCAGAGGAGGCTTGCGTCAATGTACCACCGCCTGAGCGTACCGTGTTATATGACCCCGCAGCGAAGCCTACAGAGGTCCACAAGCTTTCGGATTCTTCCTTTTTCTTATTTTTCTCACCGGAAACTTCCTTTTCACGCATTTCCAATTTGGCAAGCATCGCCATCACCGGATCAACTTCTTTCATCGCAGGTGTTACCAGTTCAATTTTTTCAGGATGATAAAAGGCAGATAAATTTGTATCATCAATTTTCATTGGTAGTTCTGGAAAAGACCGAGGATCTTCAGATGATGCTGCTACCCCTGATGATTTATCAGGTGTAAAACCGGATACACTGTTTGACAAATCATTTTTATCATTGGATGTAACAGCTGATCGGGAAATTGACGGGTTAACACCATTGGAAAACTTTGGCTTATCAGTTGGGGTGATTATATCTGATGTCACGGAAGTTTGGGCAAGCGGATTGCTCTCGATTGCTTCATCAGACCAAGGGGAAGGAGTTGGCGAAACGTCGAGGGGAGCCTTCAAATCATTTTTGGCTGATGGTGTTAATTCAGTGGAATTTTGAAGGGAAATGTTATTTCCTGAATACTGATTCTGGAATCCGTAAAAGAAAGCGATACTTCCTAATGCCATGGCAAAAACCACGGAAGCCGCTGCCAGCATTTGATAAAACATCAAACGTCTTTTTAGCTGGCCACCTTTTTCTTTTTCAAGCTCCAGTTCGATATTGGTCCATACATTTTCTGATGGACTTACTTCGGCCTTTTCAAAAATTTCCTTCCACGAATCTTCAAACTTTTCCCTCTCCATATTTTTCATAATATGATGACTCCTTTAATAGTTTTACCTGCATCAGACTTCTCGCCCGGGCATATTGTGACTTTGATGTGCCTTCAGATACGCCCAACAACTGGGCTATCTCTTTATGGTTATATCCTTCAATGGCGAAGAGATTGAACACTATCTGGCAACCTTGCGGCAATGACTGTATCATTTCCAAAAGTTGTTCCACATGCATTCCGGAAACGCTCACTTCATTATCAGGAAGATCAATATCCTGAACATCCACCATAGGATACAAATACAATTTTTGACGCTGGCTATTCAGTGCAGTATTTACCATTATCCGGGTAATCCAGGTTTCAAGTTTGCTTTCCTGGCGGAAAGATTTTATTGCCTGAAACACTTTAACAAACCCGTCCTGTAAAATATCTTCAGCCTCTCCTGTCGATTTGGAATATCGAAGGCATATAACCATCATTTTTCGGCAATAACGATCATACAGCGCTTGCTGGAAGTTTCGTTCACCTCTGCGGCATCCGTCAATGAGCTCTTGTTCCTTGAGCATGTATCCGTTAGTACGGCCGTTTTCCATTTATTTAGACACGCGATTTTTCAGGAAGGTTGGAATCTCTTTTATACTTTTGCTAAAGTTATGACAAGTAAACTACTGATATTCATGTGCTTCCTTTTGGGATGCACCCCCCTCACCCAAAGTTCGCAGAATTCAGGCAGCAATCCTAAAGCGCTGAAATACATTGATTTTGCGTATGAAAAACAAATCCGAACGATTGCGGTAAGACCGGCATATGATGATCCCCAAGCCTATTTAGAACCCGCTGTGACAAAACTAGGGGAATGGAACCTCATGCTCGAATTTGATGATTTGCGCGATCAAAGGGATAATTATTACGCGAAGATCATCCATTGCAACTATGACTGGACGAGGTCTGATTTAATGGATCTCGATTTTCTGAATGATTTTAACGAATTCCCCATTAGTAATTTTGAATTTTCAGTCGATACGCATATCCCGTACGTGCACTACTGGATAAGTTTACCACCGGTTAAAATACCTGGAAATTATTTAATGGTTGTATACCGCGGAAGCGACAAAAACGATGTCATCCTGAGCAAACGTTTTATGGTGTTTGATCCCCGCGTGAGTTTTGGAAGCGAAGGCAACCTCATCGGCTCCGGAAATGTTGCATCTCTCAATCAACAAATCAATTTCACCGTCAATTATAAAAATATCGACGTCATTAATCCGCTTGAAAATATTAAAGTTTCCATCCGGCAGAACCAGCGATGGGATAATATCGCCATGGATATCAGACCAAGCTTTGTACGGGAAATTGAAAAACAACTTGAGTACCGTTTTTTTGATGAGGCAAAAATGTTTAAGGGGGGGAATGAATTCAGATTTTTTGACCTGCGCTCGCTTAACAATCCGGGCCGGAATGTTGACCGGGTAAACAAAACCATCAAGCCGTTTGAAGTCTCTATTGATCGAGATAAATCACGGGCGGACGAAGTCTATTCACAACTTCCTGATTTGAATGGCGGATTTCTTCCTGATAATCTGGACTATCGGGATGATGCCTTCACCAATTATGCAAACATTCATTTTACCCTGGCGTCACCACAACCTTTTCGCGGAAATGTATACGTGACAGGTGCCTTTAATTACTGGAATCTTGACAGTGAAAACCGCATGCAATATGACTCCTTAAATAAAGAGTATCGCGCGCGTATTTTGTTGAAACAAGGCTGGTACGATTACCAATACCTGTTACAGTCAACTTCCCTCCCACCCCATTATCTGGAAGGAAGTCACTATGAGACAGAAAACTTTTACGAAATTTTAGTGTATTACAGACCATTTCAGCCAAAAGCCGATTTGCTCATTGGCTACCTGCAGCTTAAGAAAAATCCCAGGTAAATGAATCGCTGGTTCCTCGTGCTGAAACCTGATTATGCGTAAGTCATTTCCTTTTCCGTTGCGCGATGGATCGGATCATTATTTGCAATATCCAACATACCAAAACCCTTGTGGGTAAATTGTCCTAATCCATTTTCATAAATGAACTGGTGAACTTCTTTGGCTGCGTATAAAACGAAAGGGAACGTATAGCCCCGGATTTCAAATTTCACATCATTATCGAACAGCGGATAAATACGGGCAAATTTCTTGTGCGAGGTCTGAATGCGCTGGATATAATCTTTATCGGGAACGATTTGAAATTTATAAAATGAAGTTAATTGCTCGGTCGTGTATCTTCCGGTCGTCTCCATACGCGCGATAGTGGAATCATAGAGCAGATCTGAGAACTCATCGCTATCAGGAGTTATAAATTTCTTTCCCTGATCATCATTAAACGCTGGAGGGATCAGCACGATAGGTGAAATACAAAGGAACCGGGCTTCATCATTTATCTGGACAGGATCTTCTGATTCTACACTTTCCGGTTCGAGATGCAGATTTCCTACGATCAGGTCTTTTTGCTCAAACAATTGTTTTAAGAAATAATCCAAAAAGGATTTATCAGAACATGCAAACACCAAAGTTACCTTCGAAGAATAATAATGGAGTCCCTTACGGCTTACTTTGGTCTGGCCTTTCAATCCTGAAAAATTGAATTGATTAAAATCCAAAAAGGATTTATCCGGACCGAACAATAAAAGCCCTTTTATGACCTGAGCCAATAAGTATTGATGATGAAACGGAACGTAGGCGCCCCTGTTTTTCAGCGAAAAGATGATCCTGGTTCTCAAACCTCAAAAAATTTAATTCGGGGCTAAAAAATTGTTAACCTAAAAGCCCGCTGGAGACTGAACCTGAGCGGTTTATAAAGCTAAGAAAAATTCAGAAAGTTCGCATTCCCGACCATGGAATCTTTATACATTAAAACGGAAATGCATGATATCGCCGTCTTCCACCGTATATTCTTTGCCTTCTACGGCTACCTTTCCCACTTCTTTACAGCCTTGTTCAGTCTTATACTTCTGATAATCAGCGATTTTGATCACTTCTGCACGGATGAACCCTTTTTCGAAATCGGTGTGAATTACGCCCGCAGCCAGGGGTGCTTTCCAGCCTTTTTTGATGGTCCAGGCACGGACTTCTTTTTCGCCGGCGGTGAAATAAGTGATCAGATTAAGCAATTTATAGGAGGCCTGAATAAGCTTATTCAATCCCGATTCCTTTAAGCCGTATTCTTCCAAAAAAACCTGCCGGTCGGTCTCATTATCAAGCTC
>JBDSIM010000224.1:0-16155 GCA_039917935.1 Cyclobacteriaceae bacterium
CGCAGCTCTTTACAAACCTTATTGACAATGCTATTAAATACAGCCGACCGGAAATCATACCATATATTAAAATTACAGCCGAACGCATTCATGGAAATGAAACAACGCATCCGGCAGCAAACAAGCAACGGGAATATTACGCCATAAAAATTACCGACAACGGAATTGGTTTTGAGAATAAATATTCCACCAAAATATTTGAACTCTTTCAGCGGCTTCATGGCAAGAATGAATTTTCAGGAACAGGTATTGGTTTAGCCATTGTCAAAAAAATTGTAACGAATCACAATGGTTTTAGTATAGCAGAAGGACGACCCAATATAGGTTCAACATTCACTTTATTCATACCAAAAGAATGAATAAGATATTCCTAATTGACGATGACGAATACGACCAGCTTCTTTTTAAAGAGGCAATAGAATCTATAAATCCATTGCTGAAATGCGATACAGCAACAAACGGAAAAATGGCTCTTGACAAATTAAAAGTAAGCACCTCCTTACCCGACCTTATTTTTCTTGACCTCAATATGCCTATTATGAATGGCATTGATTTTTTTGTTCAAAGAGAAAAAGAAGAACAGTTAAACAAAATACCTGTTGTAATTTTCAGCACTTCCAATATTATTAGTGAAAAGGAGCTAGCAAAAGAATTGGGAGCAAGATTGGTCAATGAAAAAATACTGCTTGACCTTGTCACTGTTTCTGCTTCTTTGTGCCCCCGGCCACGCACAAAAAAAGCAGCGTTCCCAAAAAGGCTCCGAGGTTACGGAGAATTATATTGCGATCGATAGTTTCCCAAAGAACAGGATGATTAATCACATCAATGGTTGGGGTGATATGAGTGTCGCAGTCAATTCCTTTCCAGCAGGCACGGATCTGGCTCCGTTGTTGATTGGGCTGAAAAACAACAGTTGTCAGGTCCCTCATTGGGGATACCTTCTTAAGGGCGCGGTCAGACTGATCTATGACGATGGCACGGAGGTGTTACTCAAAGAAGGCGATATTTTTTAGATGTCACCTGGCCACAAAGCAAAGGCGGAGGCTGATTCTCAAATGCTTGACTTCAGCCCTGAGGAGGAAGGGTTCAAAGATCTTGTAAGTCACTTGGAGAAAAAAGCAGCAGAAATCAAAAAATAGTAGTGTTGTCAATATCACTGCTCCAGCAACACCGAATACTGGATCAGTGATTGCCAGATGTTAAGGATAATGAAGAAAGTTGAGTACAAGGCCCGCGCAATCGTTAGAGGACACTCAATTTTACAGTTACTTGTCTTTAACTCCATCTTTCTATACATTTACCGCGATGACGAAGTTTTTAGTTAGATCTATCCTATCCCTGTGCATTCTTGTACTGAGCGGATCTAGCCAATTGTATGCTCATGCATGCGATGCCTCATCAAAACTTTCTGAAAGGCTAGAACGGCAGGCCTTTGAACCGGGGGATAATAACCTGCTTTTCAGTAAAAAGTTTGCCGCATCCGAGAGAGACAAAACTTTTATTGTAGAGCCTACGGAAGGCAAGGAAGAAGAGGAGCACGACCAGGGATTGGCTTCCCGGAAAAAAAACCGTCTGAGTAACCATAACTTTGTAGCCGTTTTTTGTGCCTTAACGCGCGGTTATTTTTTCAGCTATATCAAAGAGATCTTAATATACAGTAAGCATTTTTCAGATCTCCCATCCCAGAGGCGACACCTCATATTTCAGCTGTTCATTATTTAGATCCCCAGCTGGCAAATTCAAGTTGCCCAATCATCTGCTTACCTGTTTTTAACTGCACAGTGTCCATAGCATGAAGCTAAATGGATGCACATGTGTCTTGTGTTAAACGTCCGTCAAAACAATTTCAAAAACGTATCGTGTGAAAAAGAAAAATTATATAAAGATAATGCTTATGCTCATGGGCATTGGTGTCTTGTTGTGCCATACAAGTTGTCATCAATCAGAAAAGGAAGGAGACAAAGAAACAGAAACCAGATTTCTGGTGACCAGTCCAGTAAAAATGGACACTTCAATTACTAAAGAATATGTGTGTCAAATTCATTCAATACGTCATATTGAGCTAAGATCTCAGGAAAGAGGATACTTACAGAAGGTTCTTGTAGACGAAGGAGAGTTTGTAAAACAAGGCCAGCAATTGTTCCAAATCATGCCCACGCTTTACAACGCTGAACTGAAAAGGGCAAAGGCCGAAGCCAGTCTGGCCGAGATTGAATACCAGAACACCAAGTCACTTGCGGACAGCAATGTTGTATCAAAAAATGAATTGGCTATGGCCCAGGCTAAAGTTGACAAGGCGCAAGCCGAATTGAATCTAGCAGAGGTTCATCTGGGATTCACAGATATCAGAGCACCCTTCGATGGTATCATCGACCGCTTCCATGTAAGGGCGGGAAGTCTTGTGGATGAGGGAGACTTGCTTACCAGCCTCTCAGACAACGCCAAAATGTGGGTTTATTTTAATGTTCCGGAAGCTGAATACCTGGATTATAAAACCGAGATAAAAAACGACAGCCCCATGAAAGTTAGCCTGTTAATGGCCAATAACAAGCTGTTTGAGTATCCGGGAGTGGTTGAAACAATCGAAGCTGACTTTAACAACGAAACTGGAAACATCGCTTTCAGGGCAACATTCCCCAACCCGAAAGGGCTGTTAAGGCACGGTGAAACAGGCAATATACTAAGGGTTGTGCCACTTGAAGATGTGCTGATCATACCTCAGAAAGCCACGTTCGAAATCCTGGAAAAGAAATATGTTTTTGTAATGGATGAAAATAATGTTGTGAGGTCAAGGGAAATTACGATCAACGCGGAAATGGAAGATCTGTATGCGGTAAGCAGTGGGTTAACTGAAAACGAGAAGATACTTCTTGAGGGTCTGCGGAAGGTGCGGGATAATGATAAAATAATGTATGAATATCAGGAGCCCGCGACCGTAGTCGCCAGTCTAAAATTATATGCCGAATAACTTAATATTTAAAAAGCACTACAATGTTCAATAAGTTTATTCATAGGCCAGTCCTTTCGATCGTGATCTCGGTTGCTATTATCTTCCTGGGTATACTGGCTATTAAGACTTTGCCTATATCGCAGTTCCCGACCATTGCGCCTCCTACAGTAAATGTTTTTATAGCTTATCCGGGAGCCAGCGCGGACGTGTTGGTTCAATCGGTACTTATTCCGATGGAAAAGTCCATTAACGGTACTCCGGGAATGAGGTATATGACTTCCGATGCTACCAGTGCCGGTGAGGCCACCATACAGGTAGTTTTTGAATTGGGTACCGACCCAAGTCTGGCTGTCGTAAATGTTAAGAACCGCATTGAGCAGGTGACCAACAGACTACCGCTACTCGTACAACGGGAGGGAATCATTGTAACGCCTTCCCAGCCTAACATGCTCATGTATGTGAACCTCTTCAGCAATGATAAAAATACAGATGAAAAATTTCTGTACAATTATGCGGCTGTTAACATCGTGCCGGAACTGCAAAGGCTTAGTGGAGTAGGACGCGCCCAAATTCTTGGTAGCAGACAATATGCCATGCGCATCTGGTTGAAACCGGATCGGATGCGCGCGTATAACGTCTCAACGGAAGAGGTGATGGAAGCGCTCGGAGAACAAAGCATTATAGGCTCACCCGGCAGATTGGGCCGGGCGGATGGAAAGCGGTCCCAGTCTCTTGAATACGTTTTGACTTATCAGGGAAGATATAATGAAACGGAGCAGTATGAAAATGTAATTATTCGCGCCAACTCAGACGGCGAAATTCTTAAACTGAAAGATGTGGCGGAAGTAGAGTTCGGAAGTGAATTCTATGACATTTATTCCAAGCTGGATACCCATCCTTCGGCAGCTATTACGCTGAAGCAGAATTATGGCAGCAATGCAAGCGATGTAATTGCAGGAGTCAAAGCCAAGCTGGAGGAGCTGAAAGTCAGTTCATTTCCTGCGGGTATGGAGTATGAGATCAGCTATGATGTTTCCAATTTCCTGGACGCCTCAATAGAAAAAGTGTTGCATACCCTGGGCGAAGCGTTCATCCTTGTGGCACTTGTGGTGTTCCTGTTCCTTGGCGATTGGCGCTCGACGCTGATCCCAACGCTTGCCGTTCCGGTATCACTGGTCGGGACGTTTGGCTTCATGCAGTTTTTCGGGCTCAGTATAAATCTGATCACCTTATTCGCGCTTGTACTGGCTATCGGTATTGTCGTGGATAATGCGATTGTCGTGGTGGAAGCCGTTCACGCCAAGATGGAAGAGGAACACCTTTCACCGTATCGGGCAACCAAAAAAGTACTGCATGAAATCAGTGGCGCTATTATCGCCATCACGCTTGTCATGACTGCCGTATTTATCCCCGTCGCATTTATGTCGGGGCCTGTCGGCATATTCTACAGGCAGTTTGCCATTACTATGGCGACGGCCATCGTTCTTTCCGGTATCGTTGCACTCACCCTTACACCGGTTCTTTGTGCGATGCTATTGAAGAATACCTATGGACAACCCAGGAAAAAAACTTTGTTAAACAGGTCTCTCGATAAGTTTAACAGCGGATTCGAAAAACTCACGGGGAAATATGTTGGCCTCTTAAAATTGATCGTGAGCCGAAGGATGGTCACCTTCGGGATATTGCTCGCCTTTTGTGCCGCCATATGGGTAACCAGTAATACACTTCCTTCCGGTTTTATTCCAGCGGAGGATCAGGGGATGATCTATGCCATCATTCAAACTCCGCCGGGGGCTACGCTGGAAAGAACCAACGATATTGCCCGGGAACTCCAGGAGATCGCTGAGAAGGTTGAAGGAATTCAATCTGTTTCTGCACTGGCGGGTTATGAAGTATTGACCGAAGGACGAGGATCGAACGCCGGCACTTGCCTGATAAACTTGAAAAACTGGTCAGAACGGAAACATACCGCTCCTGAAATTATAGAAGAATTAGAAGAAAAAGCCCATGATATTCCGGGAGCAGCGATAGAATTTTTCCAGCCTCCGGCCGTTCCAGGATACGGTGCAGCAGGGGGATTTGCTGTACGACTCCTGGATAAAACCAATAGCGGTGATTACACGGCGTTTGGAAAGGTGAATGACGACTTCATGAATGAACTGGGGAAACGCAAGGAGCTGAAAGGCCTGTTCACGTTTTTCGCTGCCAACTATCCTCAGTATGAGCTTGAGATCGATAATCAATCAGCCATGCAAAAAGGAGTTTCCATCGGAAAAGCCATGGACAATCTATCCGTGTTAATTGGCAGCAGCTATGAACTCGGTTTTATACGCTTCGGAACATTCTACAAGGTGTTTGTGCAGGCTGCACCCGATTACAGGAGGCTGCCTGAGGATCTCATGAAGCTCTATGTAAAAAATGACCACGACCAGATGGTTCCTTATTCTGCCTTCATGAAAATAAGAAAGACGCAGGGGCTCAATGAAATAACGCGATACAACATGTATACATCGGCGGCGATCAATGGCTCGCCCGCAGCGGGCTACAGTAGCGGAGAAGCGATCCAGGCAATTCAGGAGGTAGCTAAAAACACATTGCCCCGTGGATACGACATCGACTGGGCAGGCCTTGCAAAAGATGAGGTCGCGCGTGGCAACGAATCACTTTATATTTTTCTTATCGTTTTGGCATTTGTGTACCTGGTTCTCGCTGCTCAATACGAAAGTTTCGTACTACCGTTAGCCGTAATTTTTTCTCTGCCTGCTGGCGTTTTCGGATCATTTATGCTGCTCAAGCTGATGGGACTGGAGAATGATATTTATGCGCAGGTAGGGCTGGTGATGCTGGTTGGTTTGCTGGGGAAGAACGCCGTACTGATTGTAGAATTTGCCGTTCAAAAACACCGGGAAGGCGCATCTGTACGCGATGCGGCTATCGAAGGTGCCAGGGTGCGGTTTCGCCCGATCCTGATGACGTCATTCGCATTTATTGCGGGATTGATTCCCCTGGTTTTTGCCTCAGGGCCCGGTGCTATCGGTAACCGTACCATCGGCGGATCTTCGCTCGGAGGTATGCTCTTCGGAACGGCCTTCGGGGTGATCGTCGTCCCGGGACTGTACTACTTGTCTGGCAAATTGATAGAAAACCGTGCGTTGATCAGAGGCGAAGAAGAAAATCCATTAAGTGAAGAATTTGCCCCCGATGAAGAAGTAGATGCTTTAAACGATGAATTCGATCAAAAATGATTAAAAGAATAATATATCAATGCCTGGGCGTAGCCGGCATAGCGTTAATTTTTTCGGCCTGTACGCCTGCCATAGTTCAAAAAGCGGCAAACAAAACGATGCCTGCTCGTTATGATGACTCGCAGGATACAAGCAATGTAGCCAAACTCAGATGGAAGGATTTTTTTACCGATCCATATCTGAATGCCCTGATTGATACAGCGCTGCAAAACAATCAGGAGTTGAATATTACTTTGCAGGAAATTGAGATTTCGAAAAATGAAATACGCGTCCGGAAAGGGGAGTACTTGCCTTTTGTTCATTTACAAGGTGGTGCTGGTGTTGAAAAAGTAGGGAGGTATACCCACCAGGGTGTAAGTGATGCTACAACTGAATTCGAACCAGGAAAAGAGATGCCTGAGCCTTTGCAAGATTATCTTCTGGGAGCGCTTGCCTCCTGGGAGGTGGATATCTGGCATAAACTGCGCAACGCTAAAAAGTCGGCGATATTCAGATACCTGTCAAGTGCTGAAGGAAAAAATTTCATGGTCACAAATCTGGTTGCCGAAATCGCAAATTCATACAACGAATTGATGGCGCTTGATAATCAGCTGGAGATACTCAAGAGCAATATTGAATTACAGGAAAATGCGCTGTCCATTGTAAAACTACAGAAAAGCGCTGCAAGGGTTACCGAGCTGGCGGTACGTAAATTTGAGGCGGAGGTATTCAAAAACCAAAGTCGTCAGTTCCATATTCAGCAAAGTATTATAGAGACAGAGAACAGGATCAATTTTCTGTTGGGCAGATATCCGCAGCCCGTCTTGAGGAATTCGGAGGCTTTCAAACAATTAATTCCTGACACAATTTTTGCGGGCCTTCCATCACAATTACTAGAGAATCGCCCTGATATTAAACAGGCCGAGCTGGACCTGGCCGCAGCCGATATTGACATCAAGGTAGCCAAAGCCGACTTTTATCCGTCCTTAGGTATTACTGCAGGCGTAGGTTTCCGGGCATTTAATCCAAAATATCTGCTGAAAATGCCTGAATCGATGCTGTATTCTTTAGCAGGGGACTTAGTTGCACCGCTCATAAACAGGAACGCGATAAAGGCGAATTATTATTCTGCCAATGCCAGGCAGAGACAGGCTGTTTATAATTACGAACGCACCATTTTACGAGCATACATTGAGGTGGCCAATCAGCTATCCAATATCAGTAATCTTAAAAGCAGTTACGATCTTGAATCAAAACAAGTACGCGCGCTTAGTGAATCGATCTCTATTTCAAATGGCCTTTTCAAATCAGCCAGGGCCGACTACATGGAGGTCCTGATGACACAACGCGATGCGCTGGAATCAACCTTTGAACTTATTGAAACTAAAAAACAGCAAATGAATGCCATGGTTTATATTTACCAGGCATTAGGCGGCGGATGGAATTGAAATGATCGATAACAAATAATTGGACACTGCCGAACTGGCCGTCATTCATTAAAGAATCGCTAGATGAAGTAAGAAAACTTTCACGGCCAGTGGATGCGTCAACTTTATCTGCCGTTTTTTTTGGTTTAATTCCCCATGTTTCCCATTCATTACTAATCTATTTAATGGCTTTAAACACCAGCTCAGTTAAATATTCCGTGATGCCATCTTCCTGGTCCTTCGGTATTTCCGTGAGTGAAGGGAGATGCCGGGCAAAATACCGCTGGTCATAACTGCTTTCCACTACAGTAGAAATTAAGGCGGTAGGATAGCGGTACTCAGGATTTATTTCACGCACAATTCCAGCCGCTTTTTTACAGAGTTGTTTGTAGCTAAAGAACAATCCCTGCTTATTTTCCTCATCCACATTCTTTGTCAGATAGACCTTTTGTGATTCTGCGATCACAATCCTGTATAGCGCTGCCTCATCCAATTGCGGTATGGGGGGATCCTGATCTAGCGTTGATGTGAGTAACCGAATGGCAATCTTCAATCGTTCCTCAGGTGATTTAATGTTGGCCGTTGCGAGGGTGAGGCGGTATTCCATCCATGTCCAGTACCAGGTAAGATGGTAAATGAGCAACTTGTGTTTGCTTTCAAAATAACGATACACGGAGGCTTCGGTGCATTGGATTTTATCTGCGAGTTTATTGAATGTAAAAGCCTCAAAGCCAAGTTCATCAATCAGACGAATGCTATGCAAAATGATTTTTTTACCGAGGTCTGAGTAAGAAGGATCTTTTGTAAAGACCCTTTCGTCAATTTTTATCTGAATATTTAATGAGTTTTTCATTCCCGAATAGTGTTTCGTAGCAATCCTTTAAAGTTCTTTTGTTAAAGGTAGCGAACTAGAAGTACTGCCATTAATAGGACTCTAGAACAGTTGCTTTCTTTGTTAATGTCTCTGCTGTAACAATCTCATCGTCGTAAAAATCAACGATTCCGGTTTCCACATCATACATCCCACCGACAAGGGCGATCTCATTCATTTTGATCATCTCGTTAAGAATAGGACTATTTTTTAGAATCTGTTTCTTGGTAATTCTGACATTGAGCGAAGCGACTTTTTCTACAAACTCTGAATTGTTAGCATTCCGGTTTGACGTTACGGATGTTTCGCCCTCGACCGCAGGCTTAAGTTTTTCCAAAAGGGTAGTAAGGTTTCCCATTATCACATGATCGCAAGCACCCTTTACCGCCCCACACTTGGTGTGGCCCAGCACTACTACTACTTTCGCCCCGGCTACTTTACAACTAAATTCAAGGCTGCCCAGGATGTCTTCATTCTGAATATTGCCTGCTATTCGCACACTGAAAACATCACCTAAGCCCTGGTCGAAAATCAGTTCGGCCGAAGTGCGTGAGTCAATGCAACTCAGGATCACAGCAAAGGGATGTTGGCCTTCCGAAGTTTCGTTTACCTGTTGCAACAGGTTACGGTTCACTTTCAGGTTATTGACAAATCGCTCGTTGCCCTTTTTCAGAATTTCGATGGCTTGAGTTGGTGTAATTTTGTCTCTTAATTCTTTTGTTAGCGTTCTCATGGTTTTTTTGATTTTTTTGAAATTTTTAACGTTTTTAAAAGTTTAAGCCGGTTCAATAAAGTTTATTTTTTTAACAGTAATGTTTTTAGTTTTCGCATTACTTTGGTAATCGTTTATTAATTCAACCACATCGAAAGCAATTGATTTGGATTTGGAGCAGTCAATAATCACTGTTGAATTTGCAGGAATGTTTTCCAAAGCAGTGACAACATTTGCTTTGTTAAAAAATGAAACCTCTTCGGCTAAAACGAGATGATGAATTTGTTGTCCATCTTCAGTTGTGATGGTGTCTTTCATGTGATGAGAATTCCGGTAACTATGGCGTAGGGTATAAAAGATGCCAAAGAGTATTCCTATTGTAATACCCATTAGCAGGTCGGTTAAAAGAATAGCAACGACTGTTGCTGTAAAAGGAATAAATTGTTCCCAACCCAATTTATACATCTGTCTGAAAAGCGAGGGTTTGGCTAGTTTATAACCTACCATTAATAAAATGGCGGCTAAACTTGCCAGGGGTATCATATTCAATACACCTGCTAGAAGTATTGCACTAAGGAGTAGAAAGACTCCGTGCATAATGGCAGACATTTTTGTTTTCCCGCCAAACGAAATATTGGCTGAACTGCGAACGATAACCTGAGTAACGGGTAAACCACCAAGTAAACCGGAAATGACGTTTCCTAAACCTTGTGCCTTTAATTCTCTATTAGTGGGTGTAATCCTTTTATAGGGATCAAGTTTGTCAGTGGCCTCAACACAAAGCAGGGTTTCAAGACTGGCTACGATGGCTAAAACAAAAGCAATTTTCCAAACCTCAAAATTTGTGATGGCCGAAAAGTCTGGCAAAGTAAATTGAGTGAAAAACGCTGATAAGTTTTCAGGAACAGGAATTCTTACCACCTGGTCGGCAGCTAAACTGAAATTCATTATGCCGTTTTGATAAAAATGATTCATTACAATGCCAAGAATAACAACCACAAGAGGGCCATTTATCATCCCGAATATTTTGTGTTTTTTGGTCAATACAGTATCCCAAAGTATCAGTATACCCAGTGAAATTCCTGCTATTAGTAGAGCTCCAGGAGTAAAAAACTGAAACGCATTAATAATTTCAGAGAAGGTATTTTCTCCATCTGCCTGAAAGAAGCTATCATCACCTTCTACATCCTTGTCCCAACCCAATGCGTGTGGAATTTGTTTTAAAATTATTAAAAGCCCGATGCCTGTCAGCATCCCTTTAATAACCGATGAGGGAAAGAAATAGGCAATGAAACCCGCTTTAGCATAACCTAAAAAAAGTTGAATAATTCCAGCTAAAACAACAGCCACTAAAAATGCTTCCCACGAACCTCCGAGCGACGCGATAGACGTCAAAACAATTACAGCTAATCCCGCAGCAGGCCCACTTACTCCCAATGGAGAACCACTCGCAACACCTACCACAATACCGCCCACTATTCCGGCAATAATTCCTGCAAACAGAGGTGCTCCCGATGCAAGCGCGATGCCGAGGCACAGTGGGACAGCAACAAAAAAAACAACTATACTGGCAGGCAAATCATGCCTGATATCTTTAAACAAGTCTTTCATTTTTTTGAATGCTTTGAGAAATGATCAATATCTTCCTAAACCGTGTGCATATGGCTTGTCCAATCATTTTGACAATTGCTAAAATGTTCTGTATGCGCAAACTAAGACCGAACCTCTGCGGTGAGAGGCAAATCCGGTTAAGCGTGACTGATTTCGGGAGGTGAAAAAGGGGTGTTGATAGAACCCGGGAGTGGTGGACTATTGACATAATGAAAGCGTCTGAAATACAAAGTTGTGGATGTTGAAGTACTTGAAAATTCGATGAAGCTCTCATCGTCTAGTGAAAATTTATCTTCGGTATCGGAGGATTTCTGCTCAGCTGATAATGGAATGGTGAACGGCAGGTCGAGACTTTCTGATGTTTTTACCAGCGCATTAACTCCTGATAGGCCAAAAACGTGTTTTTTGGTGAAATCCATAGATGGGACAAGGCAGGTTGATACGTAGGCCAGTAAAAACAGCGCAGTGACCAAATTCTTTGTTTTCAATATGGATAGTAAGTCTATCATCATGCAATAGTAATACTATTTTTTAACTTATAACGCTTTATTTTAAGAAAGGTTGCCTCGGGACTGGAACGTTTGGCCTGCCTTGCTTGTGGTGAGGGAAATGAGACACCCCAGGATTCTTCCATCAGCACAATGGAATATTTGACAAGCTTCGATGTTAAAGTGAATTTATCATAAATGAGTAACGAATAGAAGCTTCGGGAGGCATGGATCTGTAATAAATCATCCAGATAACGGGTAGCAACCATTTCGGATGCTACCCGGCTATTCCAAATCGCAAAAAGTTATTTCAATTAATTTCCACCATCATTTAGAGCAAAATTAACTGAGTAACCGCCGATAATTTTTCCATGTTCCAAACCTTTTTCAATATCAAAGCGATAATGAATTCCCCCGAACAACCTTGAGTCAGAGGCTTCTTTAGCCTGTGCCTGGAAATATTCTGTGTCGTCGGGGAATAGATAAGACAAGACTGTTGCCGCTGATCCCGAAAAGGTGGAATGCCCCGATGTAAACGCGGGAAAGTTTGGAATACCAGTACAAGTTTTGATTGATGGGTCAACTTGAGAGGGACGCGGATTAAAGTAAAAATATTTTGTATCCCAGCAGCCTACCGCTGCATCATGTAACGCCATATTCAGCATAGCATAGGCTCGTGCTGCGCGCACTTCACTATAATTTGAATCATGTATGTATTCTGCAGCGATATCGTTCCAATGCCCAGGAGGTGTGTATGTGCCGGCACCGTCGGCCCATTTATGAACAATCGCTAGTCTCTCTCTCGTGATGTGGTCTGCGTACCATTTTACTTCATCCGCTTCTTTTTTCATTTCTGAGGAAGATGTGGAAGGAGGAGCAATAGGCCTCTCGTTGATAATATCATCGGAAGTCATGTTCCATGCCCTTACTTTTCCAAAAAGCGGTAACATCGGAGGGCGTATTGGAAGGTCGCGGCTTATCCACGGCGTTTCTCCTCGCGCCATACAATCATCGGTAAATTTTTGCCAATCAGCTTTATTTCCCACTGCGTTCCTCATTCCATCGCCAGCTGCTCTTAACATCACTTGTTGCGCTACTGCCTTGCCCAATGCTAATCCTGTGCTGATGTCACTTGCTGTGGCTTTTCCTGACCACAACGCAGCATTTCGCTGCTCTGCGGCTTTTAACGTTATCTCTTTCAACGCCGCTGGAAACAGTGCCTTTAACATTTCAACTGAAACGCCCGACAATACTGCATCTTCCGAAGGATAGGCGGGAAGATCAGTTTCGGTCATCAGGCTTTTAATAGCATTGTCAATTTTGTAAGGAGCGGGTCGATTATATAGATACTTGTAATACCAGGCAGATTTTAGCGCTTCGTATTGCGCTACACTGACATAACTGTAGGCCCGCGCGGCATATGGTGGATTGGCAAATGGGAAGTTGGGATCAGCAAAAGGATTTTCGGCGTCTGGTGAAGGATAGGTTCCATCAGCTTTGGGTGACGGTGGAAGATTAAACCGTGCTACCAGTTCTCTCAGAAATTGATTCCATCGGGAAACCCCCCCACCGCTCCAGTATTCAATGATTTCTTTTTGTCCACTGGTCAGTTTACCCTGTACATCTTTTATGGAGGCAAGTTCGGCTTTGTACACATCTGAATTTACGTCAGCGGGAGCAGCCACGGCTATCTGACTTGCGCTGGTCAGCACGATCATATTCCATGTTCCCGCATTTTCATCCAGATTTGCCGGAGTAACGGGAGAAAATTTCTCCGTAAATTCCAGGTCTTTATCACAGCTTATATTAAAGACTAAAACGAAAATTATCGTTAATATAGCGGATGTTGAATATTTAAATTTTTTCATGAGATCTTAGATTTTGGTCTTGGAAAAGTGAAGGGTGTATAGCAACCCGCCCATTAGGGTTGTGGCCTGACCTACGTTGCGTCCAGTTAAAGTAATGGTAGCACTTCCCCGAACGGCAAGATTCTTAGGTTTCGGAAGGTAGTACATTAGTAGAACTCCTGCTTTCGAATAATTCATTCGATTTGAAACGAAGGGCATGTCTTGTCTTCGTATATCATCTCCGCCCAGTGTATTTTGCTGCATGAATGAAAGTTCTGCCTGCAAACCATTTTTTAAATAGCCGAATTGAATGAGGTAATCAAAGACATTAGGCATTTTTACTTCATTCGTAAAATACAATTGACCTTCTGTGTAATAAGCCGGCCTGTCAAGTTTAGTGTTGCTGCGCCAGGTATAGGCCCCTGAACCATTGATATAAAACGATCGGGCAAAGGTGTAATTCGCGGTTAACCGATAGAATACATTGGTAGATCCGGCTCCCAGGGAAAGCGGATAGAAATCAGGAGTGTAATCGCTTAGGGGCGTAGAGAAGCCCAAAACGCCAAAGGTTTTAAGGGTACTTTTCTCAAAAACATTTTGAAAAAAATTATACTTTATGCCAATGGTGAGGTCCTGTAAACCTGTCATCAAGTGCAATGTACCCTGGTCTGTTTCTGTCTTAACGTAAGGCAGCATGGCTATGACATTCAGCTTTTCCGTCACGCCGTAAGTGCCAACCCATGTTAAACTTTGGGTGGTAAGAGTGCCGATGTTTTCGTTACTGCGTTTTAGATTTCCTTCCCAGTAATTACTCCATTGATCATGGGTGTATAAGAGACCTGTGCACAAATCCTTCTTAGTCATCATGAGCCCGTCGGTAATGGTTTGGGCATATGTTGCGCTTGAAAGGAAAACAAATAAAAGTGGTAAAGGTATTTTCATAACAAAAAGGTTATATATTTTTAGAGAACGGCTAGGTTTTATGCTGCCGTGAAGAATCAGTTTTTTTGTGGATGCTAAATAGAACCGCTATCCTAAACGGATAGGGATATTTTTAAAAGGCTAGGCCCGTTCCGGTGGATGGATAATGCATTGAAAAAAAGAAGATTGGATTTTGTTCGAGGCATTTTTCCAGTGAATATCATGCGTCCAACCTAATGATTGGACATCCATGCTAAAAACGCAAAGGAAGTAATCCTTTAAAAAAGCCGGTGTGGCTTTGGATGAAGATTTGTCGTTTCCAGGATTGTCGGTGAAGGTTTTTACATAATCTTTTAATGCCTGATGAATCTTCTTGTTGTTGGGATCCTTAACACAAACTACAAAAAGCGTGTCTTTAGCGAAGCGTTGTTTCACTAATCTGTAAAATTCACCCTGGTGCTCAAACTCACCATTGACTCTCTCAAATCCTAACTGGTCTACTGAATAGGGAATAACCATGGGGATAGATAGCGTAATGGTTTCATCGGCATCATATCCACCGGTATCCAATCGATTAATTAAAACACGTCTATTTTGGTATTTCAGCCCTTCAAATAGCCCATAAAAACCCAATACGTTGAAGAGCAACAAGGTAATAAGCACTATGGCAATAGTTAATTTCATGGTAAATGGGTGAGCAATTTAGAAAAAAGCTTATTCAAAAACCAGATTTCAAATGACTTTAATGATAACGCATGAGAACAGCGAAACCCGTAAGAATGGATTTAACGGTTAAGGCGACGGTGTTTATGACCGACTTTTTCTGCCGAAAAAGCGTACTAAGTTGCCAAATCTACCAGGCCATCAGGTGCTGCTTTTACTGCATGGAACAGACCATATTCGTCCGGTGACCTTTTGTTATTAAATGTAAAGTGAAGTTCTATGATTTCATCGGGGCAAATGCAGTAGAGTAAAAGCTTTTATGCTGGTTTGCCGGGTAGGAATGCATGATAAAAAAATTAGTGAAGTCTGGGGTTTTCATTTATATCCAAAAAATAGGATACTTGCCAAGGGCAATCCATCATATTGGCCTGCAAAAATATTGGATAACATCCTTCATAAAACATGGCAATGAGCTCAGACAAGAAAATAAACGACCAGGTTTCATCTTTAGGACTTCTTGTAGCATTAGGAATTATTTATGGAGATATCGGAACCTCTCCGCTTTATACGATGAAAGCCATTGTTGGAGAAAATGCTATCAGCGAGATGTTGGTTTTTGGTGGCATATCGTGCGTTTTCTGGACCCTTACCCTTCAGACAACGTTGAAATATGTCATCCTGACTTTAAGAGCTGATAACAATGGGGAAGGGGGTATTTTTTCCTTGTACACACTTGTTCGACATAAGGGTCGATTTTTAGCAGTAATTGCTATTATCGGGGGGAGTGCTTTGCTGGCAGATGGAATTATTACGCCTCCCATTTCTGTTTCGTCGGCCGTCGAAGGTCTAAGAATTATTTACCCGGATATTCCCACGCTATCGATCATTATTACCATCATTACGGCACTTTTTGGATTGCAGATTCTGGGAACAAACAAAGTAGGAAAAGCTTTTGGACCCATTATGTTTCTATGGTTTTCCGTGTTAGGGTTATTAGGCGTGTTGGGTATTATTTCTAATCCGCAGGTGCTTACGGCACTAAATCCATATTATGCTTACCAGTTACTGGCAAACTATCCCAATGGCTTTTGGATATTAGGAGCCGTTTTTTTGTGTACCACCGGAGCGGAAGCCCTGTATTCTGATATGGGTCATTGTGGAAAGAGCAACATAAGAGTAAGTTGGGTTTTTGTAAAAACCTGCCTGGTACTGAATTATTTTGGTCAGGGAGCCTGGCTCATTTCGAACAATGGAAAATTTCTGGAAACAAATCCTTTCTATGCCATCATGCCCGAATGGTTTTTAATGACGGGTATCGTCATTTCTACTTTGGCGGCAATCATTGCAAGTCAGGCCCTCATATCCGGGTCATTTACATTAGTGAGCGAAGCCGTCAGACTTAACTTCTGGCCCAAAGTCAGGCTGCTCTTTCCTTCAGAAG
>JBDSIM010000225.1:0-8566 GCA_039917935.1 Cyclobacteriaceae bacterium
GCCGGGGGATTGGTATTTATTGGCGGTACACGCGATAAAAAATTCCGGGCGTATGAAAAAGAAACAGGCAAACTGTTATGGGAAACCGCTTTGCCAGGCGTTGCCAATGCTACTCCTTGCACGTACATGAGTGATGGCAAACAATACATCGCTGTCTCCGTTTCCGGACACAAAGAAAATCCCTCCGGTGTTATTATGGCGTGGGCCTTGCCTGGGCAATGAACTCCCTTTGAAATTCTACTTTTGGCTCTTGTCTGTTGTGGCTCAACATCAACAACAGATATTATCCTATCAAAGTCACGTGTGTCACGACTCTGACGACTGAATGCATCAGCGTTCCGGAGACGGTGACTCTTACTCCCCCCCCTTCAGATTTTTCAAAACTATATTCCTGAAATCTATTGGCTGGCCCTCACTTTGCAGAGCAATGAATCCAGACCGCAACGCCATACCTGGGTGCCAAAGTGTACTATCGTAACCGTTGACAACGCCACCGCCCATGGTAGGCTTACTGTACTGAAGCACCGTATCTCCGTCTATCATGTGTGTGATAAGGGAATCTCCCAGCACAATAAGTTCAGCGGAAACCCACACATCCCGGTCATAGGTCTTTGAGGTGGAGTTCAGGCAGTGACCATCGTACATTTTACCATCGTAGACAATCTCTGTTCCTGGAGAACACATGTTCCCCGTAGGACGAGGTTTGCCATCGCCTAATCCCGCCAGGAATTGCATCTCAACCGAAATAGGCCAATTCTGCTCTCGAAGCATTTGTCTTGGGTCCTGTGAATGAAACATCACGCCACTATTCAATAGCGTATATTCCGGCGCTCCTTTTTGTAATTCTCCGGCAAAGCGATACTCCAGCTTTAAATGAAAATGGGAAAAGGGTTGCTTAAAATACAAGTGGGAAAACTGATCGTTAAAATGATCGTATTGGTCATAACGTACTTTGATCATGCCATCCTCGGCACGAAATGTATTGCCGAAGTTTACACCTGGGTCGTGGTGGTGGACTTTTACGATCCAGTCGTCCAGATCCTTTTCATTAAATAACTTCATCCATCCATCATGATTGTTTTCCTTGTGCTTGTTGCCCGCACAGGCTACTAACAGTACGCAAAGCGCTATCAATTTTATGTTCATCATCATTCTTTCAAAGAGTAACTTTTCAAAATACTATTCGTAAAAACCACTTCAATATAGTTTAAGTTAAACGGTATTGTTTGCAATTAATACCTGATCTCAAAGAAAATATTTGTAATTTGCCACGGACCCCTGGAAGTTTACAATCAGCAATAAGTATCATAAAGATAAATACAACGGCGCTATGGCTATTCGAAGATCATTTCTCAAGCAATCATTGGCTGCTGTCAGTGCATTGGCTGTTTCTCCAGCGTTTTCTAACGTAGACTCATTGGCAGAAGATATTCAAATTTCCCTTGCTGAATGGTCTTTTCACCGCACGATCCGTGCGGGAAAGCTTGACCATCTTGACTTCGCGGCAAAAGCAAAAAAAGATTACAATATTTCGGTTGTGGAATATGTAAATGGACTATTCGGTGGCACAAAAATGACTTTTAAGGAAGCTGCCAGAAATTCTGCTTACCTAAATGAATTATTAAAAAGGAGTCAGGATGCCGGCGTTATCAATCATCTCCTGATGATAGACGAGGAAGGACAATTAGCCTTGCCAAATGACAAAGAAAGATTGACAGGAGTCGCCAATCATAAAAAATGGTTTGAGGCAGCACAATTGTTGGGATGCAGAACCGTAAGGGTAAATCTTCATGGCGAAGGGGCGCCGGATGAAAAGAAAACCGCTTCCATAGATTCGTTGGGGAGGCTTGGTGAGATGGCAAAAGGCATGAACCTGAATGTTGTAGTTGAAAACCACGGAAGCGAGTCGTCAAAAGGTTATTGGGTTGCCGATGTCATGCGGCAAGTAAACCTTCCGAATGTCGGAACCCTTCCTGATTTCGGAAATTTTTGCATTACCCAACCCTGGGGAACCACACAAGGTGAATGCAGTGACGCTTATGACCGCTACAAAGGCATTGAAGAATTGCTTCCTTATTCGAAGGGTGGCGTCAGCGCAAAATCATATGACTTCGATGCCAATGGAGAACAACCGTTGATCGATTATAAACGATTATTAAACATTGTAAAATCATCGGGCTTCAAAGGTTATATCGGCATTGAGTATGAAGGCTTCAACCAACCCGAAGAAGAGGGCGTGAAGAAAACAAAGGCGTTGCTGGAAAAATATTTATAGACCCCCTGCTTCTCGCGTTCCCCCTCTGGCATTACTGGGCAACCCCTGCATAAGTTTGGCGGATAATTTTTCCATCGCGGATAATAAAAGTATCCGTAGCATAAGAAAGGTTAAATCCGGGTGTCTTTGCCTGCCATAAGATATAACCGACATCCTTTACCGCCAGAGATTTGTTTAATGTAAGCGAAGAAGAATCTTTTGGAAACATCTTAAAGGCATCGACAAAATTTTCCCGGATCTGATCAAGACCTGTGTAAGTGGCATTCGGTGTAATGAGAACTGATTCTTCAACATAATCTTCCATGGTAGCTTCAAGGTCGTTTGCCTGAAATGCTATCCAATGATGGTTGAGTACAGCTTTGGTTTTCTCTTCACTGATCTGGTCTGTGTTATTTTCATTTTTCACACAGGATGTGACAGCGCAGATTAACAAGAAATAATAATGAATTTTCATAATGGGGTTTGATAATTATTCATAATTGCGTTTTACTGAATTTCTATTAAGGCCAGTTTTATTTGAGAATTTTTTTTTGCAGCCAGGAGTCTGCTTACATGATCCGAATGAGTTATCAAAAGATAACCTATCACCAGGTTCAGTATGTTAGTGACGAATTTGATTTTGTAATCAAAGGGATTGAATCCCATAAAATTTCGTTCGAGTGCTCCCGGCACAGAAGCCTTCAAGAGATAGTATGCTGCACTTAAAAAAGGTGAAATATTTTGCACGAAGAGTAACCCTCCAGCAATAATTGCCCCCAATCTAAGAATTATGTCCGCGTCAGGCTTTTCAAATGGAATGTGATCCCCGTCCAATCCTCTGTCAAGCCGGAGCTTGCTGATAATCAAGTCTGGATAAAAAGCAAGCAAGCAAAAAATGCTCAATAACGATGTCGGAATAAATAGCATGCTGACATATTCGGTCCAGCCATCGTCATAAGAAAGCATGCCTACCAATTGTGGTAAGACTAAAAATACCGATACCAAAATGTAAAGGCCGAATAACTTTAACAGGATTCTAAAAAAGTCCAGCGTTGACATAGGTCGTCTGATGTGTCTTTAAGTAAAAAAAGAAAATGATTTCAATACGCGGCCAACATGGAAAAAAAGAGACGCAGAATATCTGCGTCTCTAAATTGAATTTAAAACCTCAAACTTTGAATTCGTAAACTACAACTTCTCGCCCAGATTCACACCTTTCATTTCTTCCTCGAGGACGAATGGCTGATTCTTCAGTCGTTTACCAGTAGCTTTAAATATCGCATTGGCAACAGCACCCCCCGTAGGCGGTAATGCCGGCTCTCCCAGACCCGTGGGGTCAATGCCATTATTCACAAAATGAACATCTACTTCAGGTACTTCCTTCATGCGCACCAAACGATAAGAATTAAAATTTTTCTGATCCGGAACCCCGTCCTTGAAGGTTATTTTTCCAAACATCGCGTGGCCGAAGCCATCTACCACACCACCTCTCACCTGTTGATAAGCCCCGCTCAGATTGACAACAATACCGCAATCCGCCGCAACGTATATCTTTTTCAAAACAGGGTTGCCTTTTCTGGTTTCAATCTCAGCCACCTGCGCCACATATGATCTGTGCGAAAAATATACACTGAATCCCTGCGACAGGTTCTTCTTCGTACCCCAGCCGGATTTCTCCGCCGCGAGTTCGATAACTGCTTTCATCCTGTCGATATCGTATTTAATAGCACCCACCGGGGTTTGTTTTGCCCTGTCTAACAGATTCAGCCTGAATTTTACCGGGTCCATATTGGCAGAGAATGCCACTTCATCCAGAAATGCTTGTTCAGCAAATGCCAGGAAATTTGTTATGGGCGCACGCCATGCTCCTGTTGTGATCGGTGACTTGTGTTCGACCGAATCGATCAACAGATTATCAACAGCACCTGAGGGGAAATTATCTTCGCGGGTTGAATTGCCAGCATTGATACCCACACCGCGGAGTTTGTACCCGATCATATTCCCAGTGGCATCGAGAGCCGCCTCAAACCTGTATCGCACTGCAGGCCGGTAAATTCCACCGGTCATATCATCTTCGCGTGTCCAGATAACTTTAACAGGAGCCTTCACAATACTTGACACTTCGGCAGCCTCCAATACATAGTCTGCCTGTAGCCTTCTCCCAAATCCACCGCCGAGTCTGGTAAGGTCCAACGTTATTTTTTCGACCGGAATATTAAGCAACTTGGAAACTTCACCCACCGCTCTTTCCGGCGTCTGTGAAGGGCCGACCAGTTCCACACCATCTTCCCGCACGTGGGCAAAGAAGTTCATGGGCTCCATCGGACTATGAGAGAGGAACGGGCACTGATACTCACTCTTTATAATTTTTGCTGCATTCTTAAATGCGGTCTCGACATCCCCATCCTGTCTTCTTACCGTAGCCTCTTTGCTGTCAAGCAGATCCTTAAACAACTTATCGTGGTCTGAAGTGCTTTCAATATTTCCGTCTTTTTCGTATTCGATTTTAAGTGTTTTCCGCGCCTTGAGAACTTGCCAGGTGGACTTCCCTACCACCGCCACGTTGTTCTTAAAGGTTACAACATCAACAATACCAGGCATCGCTTTCGCTGCGGCGCTATCAACGGATTTAAGTTTCATCCCAAAGGCGGCAGGTCGTTCCACCATGGCAATCAACATCCCTTCACGATGAAAGTCCATGCCATATAATGGCTTTCCGGTAATCATCTCGTGGTTGTCGACATTGCGTACAGCCGTACCGATAAGTTTGAAATCTTTTTTGTCCTTTAATTTCACTGTTTCCGGAACAGCCATGCCCGAGGCTTCTGTGGCAAGCTCGCCATACGTTAGTTTGCGTCCACTTTCGCGATGCAGGACGATACTTTTTTCTGTGGTCAATGATGACGCGTTAACATTCCACCGTTTTGCAGCCGTCTCTACGAGCATGTGTCTTGCGGTAGCCCCTGCTTTGCGAAGGCGCTCCCACGAATGCGGAACAGCTCCACTTCCACCGGTGACCTGACGTTCAAATTTTTTAGTATCCAAGGGCGCTTGAACCACCTTTACTTTCGACCAGTCGGCATCCAGTTCTTCGGCCACGATCATGGGGAAAGAGGTCTTAATGTTCTGACCCAATTCCGGATTCGGCGAAAGGATCGTAATGATACCATCGGGAGAAATGGATAAGTAACTATTAAAGGTTATTTCACCGGAGGCAATGCCGGCATCAGTAATTACTTCCATGGTAGCTGCTGAAGTGCTGCTCCAGTGAAAGCCTAGCATGAGTCCACCACCTGCCGCGGCAGCCAGCTTCATAAAATTACGTCTGGTAGTTTTTTGTAGAGTGGCCATGGTTATTTCATTTTGTTAGATGCAACTACGATCGCCTCACGAATCCGGTGATACGTTCCACAGCGACAGATGTTTCCGTTCATGGCGGTATCAATCTGGTCAGCAGTGGGCTTTGGGTTTTTATTCAGCAACGCTGACGCGGACATGATCTGACCTGTCTGGCAATAACCACACTGGGGAACATCCACTTCATTCCAGGCTAATTGAACGGGATGATCCCCCTTTTCAGAAAGCCCTTCGATGGTAGTGATTGCTTTCGTACCAATGGCAGAAACCGGCAGCGTGCAAGAGCGAACGGCCGTTCCATTCATATGAACGGTACAGGCACCACATTGCGCGATTCCACAACCGTATTTTGTGCCAACCATTCCGAGGTTATCACGGAGTACCCACAATAGTGGGGTATCTGCATCAACATCCGCCTCATAGCTGCGGCCATTGATTTTTAATTTGTATTGAGCCATTTCTGATGGGTAAGATTTATCCGGTCAAGATAGGCAGGTGCGATTAAAGATTCAAGCCAGCCAACAGAAAGTTTATGGCCGGCAAACCCGGGATGTAGGAAATAGGAAATAAGGGCATGAAGGTATAGAGGTAATACGGTATAGTGATTTATCTGGTGACCATTGTTCGGATCGGCGTTTATGGAATGAACGTGTTAACCGAAGGATAACTGACCGTTTTTACTTTTTTTTTAATATAAATTGGAAAATTTGACACTCTGATACCCTCTATTCCTCTATACCTTTCTACTTTCTCCCCCAACTCCCGGATAAATCCTAAAATTGCACCCTTAATTAAATGGTATGGGCATAATGATTGATTTTCAAAAAGCAGTTCTCAGTAAACTCGTCATCCACAAAACAGGCAATAAAATTTTGGAAGAAGGCGTCACTCTCTCCAATGAAGTGGTTGATATCACCCGGCAAACTGAGTTGGGGCAAGTATTAAAAACCTATTTTCTTTCCCCCTTTAAAGAACCGGCTTATTATCAATTTCACCATGTGTCATCTCTTGAACTGAATGAAATCTACACTATATCCTCTACCCTCTTTGGATCTACCAAGGCGTTTATAAAAAAATCGAAAGATATCGCCAATATACTTTACCAATATTCCAATCACCCGAAAATAAAAAGCGGCGAATTATACATCGCGTACTTCGAGGAGTGCAACATCAACAATGAAATTACCGATGCCATCGGGATCTTCAAATCCGAAAATAAAGAAACCTTCTTAAAAGTATTTGAAGAAGGACGGGGTTTTCTGGTCAGTCACGATGAGGGAACGAGTATCAAAAAACCTGACAAAGCCTGTCTTATCCTAAATATAAAGGCGGATGAAGGTTTCATCGTGTGCATACTCGACAATCAGAATGTGGGAAACGAAGCGCAGTATTGGAAAGATGAATTCCTGAAACTAAAACCCCTGGCCGACAATTATTTTCAAACCCAAAACTATCTGAGCCTCGCGAAAGATTTTGTAACCGATCGGTTGGATGAGGAGTTTGAAGTCTCCAAAGCCGACCAGATCGATTATTTAAACCGCTCAATCAATTACTTCAAAAAAAATGAACATTTCAATGAACAGGATTTTGCCCTTGATGTCTTTGAACACAAGGAGGTAATCAAATCGTTTAAAAAGTTTAAAGGAGATTTTGAAAACCAACATGAAGTGGATGTCGTCAGCGAATTTGAGATTTCAGCACATGCCGTAAAGAGACAAGCCAGGATTTTCAAAAGTGTTTTAAAGCTGGATAGGAACTTCCACATCTACATTCATGGCGACGGAGACCTTATCGAAAAAGGTGTTGATGTTGACGGGAGGAAGTATTATAAGATTTATTATAAGGAGGAAAGTTAGTCGGAATCGCGGATTGACGCTGATTTTTGGATTTCGCAGACTTCAGTCAAGTCCGGCTTGCTTAAATTCAGGAGCAAGGGCCCGCTGATAAATGACCTCCTGAAAACCATTTCCAAGAAACTTATGAACTTCAAAAGCACAGCCTATGATTTTCCCGGTAATGTCTTTATGCTTCAGGTCATCCATCATGCTTACAACAAATGAATAATAATCCGCGAAATCCACTAATCCGCTTAGTCCGCGATTCAGACTTTCCCCGGATCAAACAACAAAGGAAAAAACTGCCCCTCCATTTTCTTTCCTTTCGCAATAGGGGGAACCCCTTGCAGCAGTTCTCCGTCAGAATCTGATTTTGTTTCATCCGCAAATACGTTTAATACAAACGCGCGACGTGGACGGGCTGATTTGTTTTCGTAAGATCCATGTACCATTAGGGGATGGTGAAAAGTGCCATAACCCTTTTTCATTTCAATGGGTACTTTTTTCGCAAACTCTTTGGTTTGTTCAGGATTAAGAAATGCATTGATCCCATTCATATCCCCGGCGAGTGCCGGCTTATCCAACAGTCCCCAGTGCTGACTTTTGGGAACATAATACAGGCAGCCGTTTTCGGTGGATACGTCGTCAAGCGCAACCCAGCAGGTAAGATGTTGCATAGGTTTTGTGCGTGTCCAGTAACTGTAATCCTGATGCCATGCTACGACGCCACCATGATGAGCAGGTTTGTAAAAAAGTTGATCATGCCAGAATCTCACCGGCTTATTTTCTAACAATTGGCTGGCGGCCACAACAAAAGCAGGATTCCATAAAGCATCGTGAAAACCGGAAGTGATACGCCAGTGACCCAATGAGTGAAACAAAACATGGTCAGGATTGGTTGATTCATTGGTATGAAATTCATGGAACAAATGGTTCCCTGGGTGCGATGGCTCCTTAATTTCGTCAAGTTCTTTGTTGAGTGACGCAACCTGATGGTCATCTAAGAGCTTAATACCCGACAAATATCCAAATTCGCGGAAGAAGTTAACCTGGTCATCGGATAACCGATATTTTTCCCATGCGTCCTCTGCGGAAATCTGTGGGAATAAATCACTGACCG
>JBDSIM010000226.1:0-13162 GCA_039917935.1 Cyclobacteriaceae bacterium
GGCCATAGGGATAGTTTGTGCCAAGTTTCATGGCAAGATCAATATCTTTCCGGCTAGCTGTTCCTTCCTGCACTGTATAATATGCCTCATTGATGATCATTCCGATAACGCGCGGCGTAACCAATCCAACACGGTCATCCACCAAAATATATTCTGTATTTAACTGGTTGCAAATATTCTGCAATGCCCCCACGTCTTCCCGGTTCAACAAGGATACTTCAAAGATATTTCTATTGAGCATGGTAGGTAACCCATTAAAACCTAATATCGTACACTGCATTTTATAGTTGACGGAATGTGCCAGTTCAGCAAGGGTGATGTTGCAGGTATTAAAAAATGCTTTCACAGATTTATCAGCATACAGGCGAAATTGATGCGGCTGTTGATCGATGATAAAGTCAAAAATAAGATCCTGGTTCGCCAGTATTGCCTCCGCTTCCTCATATCTGTCAGCCAAAGAAAAATCATCATTGACAAATTTTTTCCTGCACTCTTCCAGGTTAGCAGGAAGACCGATAACTAAAATTTTCATGCTCGTGATGGGATAAGACCTTGCAGATATAGCTATTTTTGACGTAATCTCGAAGAGATTCAAATTCAATACTATGTTAAAATCTGTTGTTTATTCTCAATATGCACCGGAAGCCATCGGACCATACAGCCAGGCGATCATGGCGGGCAATATGTTATTTGTCAGCGGTCAGATTGCCATTCAGCGATCAACTGGTAAACTCATTACTGGAAATATTGAAGAGGAGACCACGCAGGTAATGGTTAATCTGAGCGAAATATTAAAAGTGGCTGGTTTGAGTTTTAATGATGTAGTGAAATGTTCGATATTCTTGTCAGACATGAAAGATTTCGCGAAGGTGAATGAAATTTATGGTCAGTATTTTTTGGATAGCCCTCCGGCCAGAGAAACGGTCGAAGTAAGTCGTTTGCCAAAAGATGTAAATGTTGAAATTTCATGCATAGCTCTAAAATAGTGATTGATCAATAGTAGGATGTGAATAAGCACTTTAAAACAATTCATGCTCGGCGGAAACTCAAACGTTAATAACCTTGTTTGGCTTCTTTGCTAAACACTTTACCTTGCAACGCAATTCAAAACATACGATATGAGAGAAGTTAGAGTTCGTTTTGCACCAAGTCCTACCGGGGCGCTTCATATAGGCGGGGTCAGGACAGCTCTGTACAATTACCTATTGGCGCGAAAACACAATGGCAAAATGATCTTGCGAATAGAGGATACAGATCAAAACCGTTTTGTGCCTGGTGCGGAACAGTACATTCAAAAATCTCTTGACTGGGCAGGGATTAAATTTGATGAAGGCGTGGGCGTTGGAGGACCTTATGCTCCTTATCGCCAATCTGAACGCAAGGAGATCTACAAGCAGTATGCGCAACAATTGATTGACAATGGATCTGCCTACTATGCCTTTGACACCGAAAATGAACTCGACGCCATGCGCGAAAGGCTGAAAACCGCCGGAGTTGACATTCAACAGTACAATGGTATCACCCGCACGGAAATGAGGAACTCTCTTACCCTTAAACCGGATGAGGTGAGAGATTTGATGAAAGCAGGAACACCCTATGTGATCCGTTTAAAAGTTCCTCGCAAAGAAGAAGTAAGATTAAACGATCTCATCAGAGGTTGGGTAATGGTTCATTCATCGCAGATTGACGATAAAGTGTTGATGAAATCCGACGGTATGCCCACCTACCATTTAGCGAACGTAGTCGACGATTACCTCATGAAAATTTCCCATGTGATCCGGGGTGAAGAATGGCTACCATCAGCACCACTGCACGTATTACTTTATAAATATCTGGGGTGGGAAAAAGATATGCCTCAATTTGCACATTTACCATTGTTATTGAAGCCAGACGGAAATGGAAAGCTGAGCAAACGGGATGCAGACCGTTTGGGATTTCCGATTTTCCCGATAACATGGCAGGATCCTGAAAGCAAGGAAATCGCTATAGGTTATAGGGAGGCGGGTTATCTTCCCGAGGCATTTATTAATTTTCTGGCATTCCTTGGCTGGAACCCTGGCACAACGCAGGAGTTCTTCTCCATGGAAGAATTGATTCAGGAATTTTCACTCGATCGGATCAATAAAGCAGGCGCAAAGTTTGATATCCAGAAAGCGCAGTGGTATAACCAGCATTATGTACGACAGAAATCATCTGAAACGTTAGCGAACTTTCTGCTCGATTCCCTCCGAAAAGAAAATATTTCCTGCACCCTTGAAAAGGCAAAACAGATTGCGCTCCTTATGCAGGATAGGGTGACTTTTCCTGGAGATTTCTGGGAGATGGGAAAATTTTTCTTTGTCGCACCAACAACATACGATGAAAGTGTAGTAGCAAAAAAATGGAATGAAGATGCTGTAAAAACCCTTGCTGCTTATCGCGATGAAATGGCGGCAATTCATACTGTGGATGCCGGCACTGCTAAAAGTATTCTCGAGAGGGTTACTGCCGCTTTAGGTATCAATACCGGTAAAATCCTTCAGGCCTTAAGGCTTTCCATTACCGGGGCAGCGAATGGCCCGGATCTCATGATGATTATGGAAATAATCGGCAAAAATGAGGTTCTGAAGAGAATTGATCATGCTTTGAAAACCCTAAAGGTTAAAGTTGCGTAAATAAGCGTATGACGAAACACGAAAATCCGAAATCAAATACTCCGAAACCCAAAGTTCATAAAGACCTGCAGGGGTTTGATATTGCTATCGATACATTTGGGGAGATTAAATCCAATATGAACATTGAGAAGATCAACGAGTTCCTCAACAAAAATGTCGACGATAAAAAGCTGGCAGAACGTGGGGATTACGATGACATGAAAAAAGGGAAAAAGAAAAAAGCAAAGTAATCTCTTCGGCAGTATTTGTGTGCGCCTTAAGCCCACACATTAATATTTGGCCTGAAATCTAAAGTGATTTCAGGCTTTTATTTTAATATTGTTCACTCATCAAAAATACTCCATGGCCTCCCACGAAATTGATTACCAGATTAAAGGCGAAAGCATCCAAATTGTTGAAGTAGAATTAGACCAGCTTGAGACGGTAATTGCCGAAGCTGGGGCCATGTTATTTATGGAGGATGGAATTGTGTTTGAGGCTAAGATGGGCGATGGTTCAAATCCAAACCAGGGCCTGTTTGATAAATTGCTTTCAGCGGGTAGCCGGGTGTTAACAGGGGAGTCTCTATTTATGACTCATTTTACCAATCGGGGAAACCGGAAGGCAAAAATTGGTTTTTCCGCCCCCTATCCTGGTACTGTTATTCCGATTGACTTGTCAAAATGTCCCAATAAAGAATTGATCGTTCAGAAGGATGGATTTTTATGCGCTGCTTTCGGAACAAAGGTTTCTATCACCTTCAATAAAAGAATTGGTTCCGGTTTAGTCGGAGGAGAAGGATTTATTTTGCAGAAACTTCAGGGGGATGGAAAGGCATTTGTGCACGCAGGCGGGACAGTCATTGAGAGGACGCTCAACAATGAAACTTTGCGTGTAGACACGGGTTGTGTTGTTGCCTTTGAGTCGCAGGTCAATTTCGATGTTCAGATGGCCGGGGGGCTGCGCTCCATGATCTTTGGCGGCGAAGGAATGTTTTTGGCAACTTTACAGGGATCCGGAAAAATATGGCTGCAGTCTATGCCTATCAGAAAACTGGTTCAGGCATTATCGCCTTACGGTAGAAATACAGGCAAAGAAGGCAGTTCCTTACTGGGCAGCTTCCTGGAGCGGTGAGATTTCCATTAATAAAGAAATGCCCCCGGTGACTAATTTCTTTCTTCGTGAAAGAATAGTTTTAAAGCCCGCCGTATTTTTCTTAATATCATCTTTATGCGCTCAATAAAAATCGGCCTCATCCGAGAAGGCAAAATTCCACCCGATAAAAGAGTAGTTTTTACACCTATACAAGCCGAAGAAATCCAACTACGCTTTCAAGATGTAAAAATTATTTGCCAAAGCAGTGAGGTTAGGTGTTTCCCTGATAAGGAGTATCAGGATTTGGACATTGACGTAGCCTCCGATATCAGCCACTGTGATATCCTGATGGGGATTAAGGAAGTTCCGCTCGAAGCATTAATCCCCCATAAAATTTACCTTTTCTTCTCGCATACCATTAAAAAGCAACCCTATAATAAAAAATTACTGCAGGAAATATTAAGGAAAAATATTACCCTGATTGATTATGAAGCCTTAAAAGATCGGCATGGTAACCGCATGGTAGCGTTTGGAAGGTATGCGGGGATAGTGGGTGCTTACAACGCCCTGTGGACCTTTGGAAAAAGATTTGGCGATTTCCAGATGCGCCGCGCATACTCTTGTCATGATGTAAATGACCTGAAACTTGAGTTGCGTAAGGTTAATCTTCCACCAGTAAAAATCATCCTTACCGGTGCAGGTCGGGTAGGGAAGGGCTCTATGGAAACACTTGACACCGCGGGGCTTCGGAAAGTTAACACCCATGACTTCCTGCACCGGAATTTTGATGAGGCGGTTTATGTTCAGCTCAGCAGCAGCGACTATCACAAACGCAAGGAAGGTGGACACTTTAACAGGGATGAATTTCACAGATTTCCCGAACGCTACGCTTCCTATTTTCACGAGTATACAGGTGTAGCCGACATTTTGATCGCAGGTGCCTACTGGAACCCAAAAGCGCCCGTGTTATTTACCAGAGAGAATATGATGGCCTCAGAATTTAAAGTAAAGGTTATTGCTGACATAACGTGCGACGTTAACGGTTCAATACCCAGTACGAAAATAGCAAGCTCTATCACCGATCCGATTTACGATTATGACCCTCATACTGATTCTATCAAACCTCCGCTAAGCGATCAAAAATTTGTCACCGTCATGGCTATTGATAATCTGCCTTGTGAACTTCCCAGAAGCGCTTCAGAAGAGTTTGGAAGAGACCTCATTGATCGGGTGTTGCCTATTCTGATCGGCGAGGACAAAGATGAAGTTATAGAACGCGCAACGATCACACATAAAGGATTGTTGACTGAAAATTTTCAGCATTTACAGGACTATGTTTCTTAACCTGAGGCTGTCACGCGGTATTCTAACCAGGAAAAATCTTGAAAAATATAAAACGTGAATTATACGACCTTTGCCAGGCACACCTGCATCAACGCATCATGACTGCCAAACAGGCCATTGCTGAATCGCAGGAAGCAGCCAATAATGAAACGAAAAGCAGCTCAGGAGATAAATACGAAACGGGACGGGCTATGATGCAACTGCAGATAGAAAAAGATTCGGTCCAACTTTCTGAAACCTTGAAGCTGAAACACGCGCTGGACCAGATCCGGATTGATAATGTCACTGAGGCAGTTCAGAGAGGAAGTCTGGTGGAGACGAATAACGGCGTCTTTTTTATTGCTATCAGTGTTGGCAAACTGACACTTGGTGATAGATCATACTTCGTTATATCACCTGCTTCACCTATAGCCCTGAAAATGGTAGGATTAAAAGAGAAAGAATCTTTTACACTGAAAGAACAGACCTATAGGGTTCTAAAAATATCATAGCGCAAAGGGTTCTTTGCATTTTTGGCTAAGACCCCGGCTCCTACTAGCTTAGAATTGCAATCCCACTTTAAACTAGGTTTAGATAAAATTACATCGTCGCGATGTTTGTGTATCATGGAAACTAATTAGTTTTGTTTATGCTTTTGTATAACGTTACTGTAGGGATAGATAAAGACAAAGAACAGGAATGGCTTGACTATATGAGAAACAAACATATTCAGGATGTTATGAACACAGGTTTATTTGTTGAATCAAAAATGTACAAAGTGTTGCATGACCAGCATGACGACACCATATCGTATAGTATCCAATATTTCGCCAGGAACATTGAGAATATTCAGCAATATCTCGAAGTTTTTGCACCCGTATTAATTGAGGAGCACAGAAAAAAATTCCTGAACCGGCACGTTGCCTTCCGTACGTTGCTGGAGGAAGTTGAATAGGCTATTCTAGGGCTTTAACAACTTATTTATTTGTTCTGCCTCGAGCGTGCAGTTTATCCATTCGCCGTCAAGTTTGGAACCATATTTTTTATAAAAATTAATGGCAGGCTCATTCCACTCCAATACCTGCCACATCATCCCCGTACAGTCTTCTTCAAGCGCTTTCTGCATCGTGCGGTCAAACAGTAATTTACCGGCCCCCTGCCCTCTTTCTTCTTCGGTTACAATAATGTCTTCCAGATAAAGTCTCTTGCCCTTCCAAGTGGAATATCGCCAGTAGTAAAGCGATAACCCCACTATCCGTTCATCCATTTCGGCCACAAAAAATCCGTAAACAGGATTCGGCCCAAACCCATCATGCTCCATTAGTGCGATGGTGTTTGTAACTTCATTCGGCGCCCGTTCGAATTCCGCCAGCTCTTTCACCAGTTCAAGTGCACGCGGAAGGTCTTTTTTTATTCCCTGCCGAATAGTTATGTTTTTCATAAACAAGAATCGTAAAAATGAACCTTCACCTTATACCCTAACTTTAATTATATTCTTACATATCCTCCTTCGCAAAAGAAGGGATAATGCCCATATTATACCATGCGAAGGAATATTGATCCGCTGTAACTTCCAATGCTTTCTTTAAGTTCGATGAGCCATGACCGGATTTGGTTTCAATACGAATCAGCACGGGATTTTCTCCCGCATGATTCTCCTGTAATGTGGCTGCAAACTTAAAAGAATGTGCAGGTACGACGCGATCATCATGATCAGCGGTGGTAATGAGTGTGGCAGGATATTCGATGCCGGGTTTTAAAGCATGAACCGGCGAATATTTTCTTAGATACTCAAACATTTCTTTTGAATCCTCAGAAGTGCCGTAATCATAAGCCCAACCCGCACCCGACGTAAATTTATGGTAACGCAGCATATCCATTACACCCACGGCAGGAAAAGCAACCTTGGCCAAATCTGGTCTTTGCGTCATGGTTGCGCCCACCAATAATCCGCCATTTGACCCTCCTGCAATGGCCAGGTATTCACGGGAAGTGTATTTTTCATTAATGAGATATTCAGCAGCGCCGATAAAATCATCAAAAACATTTTGCTTTTTCAATTTTGTTCCGGCGAGGTGCCACGCTTCACCATATTCACCCCCGCCACGGAGATTTGGTTGAGCGAATATGCCACCATTCTCCAGCCACAAGATCCTCGAAGTATTGAAAGATGGAGTGAGGCTGATATTAAATCCACCATACGCGTATAACCAGGTTGGATTTTTTCCGTTTAGCTGAATTCCTTTTTTATAAATAATATACATGGGAATGCTAACGCCATCCTTACTTTCATAAAAAACCTGTTTGGTTTCATACGCCTCCGGTTTGAAATCGACTTCGGGTTTTACAAAAACTGTTGATTTTCCCGAGATTATCTCATATTTATAAAGCGTGTTGGGAATGGTAAACGAAGTGAAAGAAAAATAAATCTCTTTTTGATTTTCTTTGCCACTAAAGCCCTCAGCAGTTCCGATACCAGGTAAGATTACTTCACGCTCATATTTTCCGTGGAGGTCGTATTGAAAGATTTTCGTTTTAACATCTACCATATAACTGGTGAAAATCTTCTTTCCCGCAGTGCCGGCACTCATTACATTTTCTGTTTCGGGAATGATATCCCTCCAGTTGGCAGGTGAGTTTTTTGAAAAATCAACATCAACAATTCGGTTATAGGGCGCGTTTAAGTTGGTGTGGATGATCAGTCGGGAACCCTCATTGGCTAAGACATGGTGATCATTATCAAAATTGTCGATGATATTAATTATTGAGCTGTTCGGATCGGAAAGATCTCTGAGGTACAATTCGTTTCCGGTTGTACTGGTTGAAGCACTAATGACAAGAAAGCGTTCGTCTTCCGTCAAATAGCCGCCTACATACCTTCGCGGAGTTTTGTCACCTCCAAAAATTAGTTCATCCTGATCCTGGGGAGTTCCTAATGTGTGATAAAAGAGTTTATGGTACTGAGTCTTTGCAGAAAGCTCACTGCCCTTGGGTTTGTCATAACTGCTGTAATAAAAGCCTTCATTTCCTTTCCATGCTAAACCGCTGAATTTTATATCCCGAAGCGTATCTTCAACCACAGACTTGTCCGTCGTTTTTATGACAACAGCTTTTCTCCAATCAGACCCGGCTTCAGTAATCAGATAAGCGGCCAGCGACCCATCTTTCGTAAAAGAGATTCCTGCAAGACCGGTCGTTCCATCTTTCGAAAAGCTGTTGGGATCTAAGAATATTTCCGGTGTCCCTTTAAGTTCACGTTGACGGTATAAAACACTGTGATTCTGCAAGCCATCATTTTTATAGAAGTAATAATAATCACCCTCTTTAAAAGGAGCGCTTAATCGCTCATAACTATGAAGTGACTCCAACCGGTTTTTGATTTTATCGCGATAGCGAATTTTATCGAGATAAGCGAAAGTAACTTTGTTTTGTGCCTGAACCCAGCTAGCGGTTTCTTTTGCAGTGTCTATTTCAAGCCATCGGTAAGGATCCTTAACTTCCTCACCAAAATAATTATCACTGCTATCCGCTTGGAAGGAATTGGGATATTGATTGGCCCCTGTTTTTTCGTCTTTCTTACAACTTATCATCAACGTAGCACTTAAAAGTCCTGTGGTAATGGTTAAAAAAATACTTTGCATAATGTGGCATTATAATTAGATGACTAAAGATTGGCCAGAGTAAGTATATTTTGAATTTGAACCGTAAGTGAAAAAATTAAAGAGAAATAGATTGTCGTGGGCGAGTAATATTAATGAATGATTTCAAACCTTGTATACGGCACCAGTATTTTTGGAATGATGATGCCTTCCCGCGATTGATTATTCTCCAGGATAGCCGCCACAATGCGCGGTAATGCCAATGCACTCCCATTTAAAGTATGCAATAGCTGAGTCTTTCCTTCTTTATTTTTATAGCGTAGTTTTAATCTGTTTGCCTGATAGGTTTCAAAATTGCTAATTGAGCTCACCTCCAGCCACCTTTTCTGAGCGCCTGAAAAAACCTCCAGGTCATAGGTCATGGCGGAGGTAAATCCCATATCACCTCCACAAAGTAATAATTTTCGATAAGGCAGTGCTAATTTTTCCAGGAGTCCTTGAACATAGGAGCACATTTGTTCCAATGCCTGATATGATTCTTCAGGCTTAGTAATTTGCACAATTTCCACTTTATCAAATTGATGTAACCGGTTAAGTCCCCGCACATGAGCTCCCCAATTTCCGGCTTCTCTCCGAAAACACGGCGTATATCCAACATTCTTAAGCGGCAGCTGATCTTCGGTTAATATGACGTCTCTGTACAAGTTTGTAATGGGAACCTCGGCTGTGGGTATCAGATAAAGATTATCCATAGGCATATGATACATTTGACCCTCCTTGTCAGGCAACTGGCCTGTGCCAAAACCAGAGGCTTCATTCACCAGGATAGGCGGTTGGATTTCTCGGAAACCCTGTTTCTCCGCCTCATCTAAAAAGAAGTTGATCAGTGCACGTTGAAGTTTTGCACCTTTTCCTTTGTACACCGGAAAGCCAGCGCCCGCAATTTTTATCCCCAGATCGAAATCTATGATGTCATACTTCTTTATCAGGTCCCAATGAGGCAGGGCATCTGAAGGCAATTCAGGAGGGTCTCCATGTTCGTGCACTTTAAGATTATCGTCAGGTCCTCCCCCCTCGGGAACTTTTGAAGCCGGTACATTCGGTATGGCAAACAATGCTTTCTGCAATTCTTCTTCCGTTTTAGAAAGTTCTTGCCCGAGCCCGGCAATAGACTTTTTCAAGTCAGCAGTCTTTATTTTTAACGACTCTGCTTCCTCTTTCCTGCCGCTTTTCATCATCGTTCCAATTTCCCTGGCGATGGCATTAGACTCTCCGAGCAGGGCATCCTGTTGCTGCTGTGTTTGCCTTCGTTTTAAATCAAGCGCTAAGATTCCGTCAATCGATTCTTCCACATGCTTTAACCTTCTTTTCTTCAGGCCATCTATAACCTTTTCTTTTTCTTCACGGATAATGGAAACCTGGAGCATGTTTAAAGTGTTTAATAATTACTCAAAAGTAAATTTTTTGACCAGCCTAAAGGGTTTCAGTGATAATAAAATATTTTAATCATTTGATAATGTTAAATTTTAGGGTATAATTGCATCGTCATATGGCTTAATCTCTGGCCTTCTGAATATAGATCCCGTACTTAGCTTTCAAACTTTTAGACTTCAAAAGATTTTCTCTATTGATGATTTTAGTTTCAGAACGTTTCTGTTTCCAATCTATCACAACTCACAATTCACTTTAAACATTCATTTTTAAAACTACATGTACACTATTGATGACTTGAACGTCAGACTTCTTTCCGAACTGAAAGAAATCGCTGAGGGGATGGGCGTAAAAAACGCCAAAAAACTCGCAAAACAAGATCTGGTTTACAAAATTCTTGATCAGCAAGCGGTATCGGATGATTCTGCTTCTGAAGAAAAAGGATCAGACACCGAACCAGAACGCAAAGTCCGTCCCCGTAGACGGGAAAATGTTGCCCCCACGCCCCCCAAAAAACAAATTGAAATATCGTCGGATGAATCGGATGACTCATCTGACTCTTTTGATTCTATAAATATTGATTTTGAAAACGCGGTGCCCAAATTCGACGAAAAAGAGAGTTTTGAGGAAAAGCCGCAACGAGAATCTTCTTCGTCATTTAACAGCCAACAAAGGCAGGAGCCCAGAGAAGAAAAAGCGGCTCAGGTTCAGCGGCCATCCATCCGTGATTTTGATGGTGCTATCAGCAATGAAGGCGCTTTGGAGATTATGCAGGATGGATACGGTTTCCTGCGGTCTTCCGATTATAATTATCTGGCCAGCCCCGATGATATTTACGTTTCACCTTCTCAGATCAAATTATTCGGCCTAAAAACAGGGGACACAGTAAAAGGTCTGATACGCCCTCCGAAAGAGGGAGAAAAATATTTCGCTTTATTAAAAGTGGAATCGGTAAATGGTAAAACCACGGAAGAAATTCGGGATCGCGTAGCCTTTGAATATCTGACGCCTCTTTTCCCAGAGGAGAAACTTCGGCTGAGCACCACTCCCGATAATATGTCCACGAGAATCCTGGATCTTTTCGCTCCTATTGGTAAAGGCCAAAGGGGTATGATCGTTGCTCAACCAAAGACAGGCAAAACAGTTCTGCTGAAAGCCATTGCAAATGCCATTGCTGAAAACCATCCTGAGGTATATTTAATCGTTTTGTTGATTGATGAACGTCCTGAGGAAGTTACCGATATGGCGCGTAGTGTTCGTGCTGAAGTCGTTGCATCCACCTTCGACGAACAGGCGGAACGCCACGTAAAGGTTGCCAGCATTGTTTTGGAAAAAGCAAAACGAATGGTTGAGTGCGGACATGATGTGGTCATTTTGTTAGATTCTATCACACGTTTGGCTCGTGCCTACAATACTGTAGTGCCGTCATCCGGAAAAATCCTTTCCGGTGGTGTTGATGCGAATGCACTTCACAAACCTAAGAGATTCTTCGGCGCTGCCCGCAATGTTGAAGGTGGAGGTTCCCTTACCATCATTGCTACCGCCCTGATTGATACTGGCTCTAAAATGGATGAAGTCATTTTCGAAGAATTTAAAGGTACCGGTAATATGGAATTGCAACTTGACCGCAAGCTCGCCAACAAGCGTGTCTACCCGGCCATCGATGTGCCTGCGTCCGGAACCAGGCGCGAAGATCTCCTGATGCGTGAAGATGAGCTCGCGCGTGTTTGGATTCTTCGCAAATTTATGAGCGATATGAACTCGAACGAAGCCATGGAGTTCCTTCTGCAGAAAATGAAGGGAACCAGGAACAATGAAGAATTCCTGTTGTCCATGAACGGATAAGCTATAAACCTGATGATTATATAATTGCCACGGCCGTAAAGCTGTGGCAATTTTTTTGAGTATGAAAAACAGAGAATTAATAAATCCTATCGCTTCTTTTTAGCATTTTTTCTTTCATGAAATGCCCCCTGAAAGGTGGGGTCATCTTTCTTTTTCTGCCAGTCAATTTCTCTTGCCATGTCCTTGGCCTCCATTGGTGGAGTTTCAGCAATTTGAAGAACCGACGGTAGTTTTTTTACGGGAATTTTCTCACGTATTAATTTCTCGATTTTTGCTACGTGATACATTTCGGCAGGGGTGGCGAAAGTGATGGCTGTTCCCTCCTGAAAAGCACGTCCCGTTCGTCCGATCCGATGTACATAATCTTCATAAAGGATTGGCACATCAAAATTGATGACGTGTGATACTTTAATCACATCGATACCACGCGCGGTCACATCAGTGGATACCAGGATGCGCAGTTTCCCTTCCTTGAAATCATTGACGGCATTAATGCGGGTATTTTGCCCTTTGTTGGAATGAATTACGCGAATGGGTCCGTACTCCTTGCGCTCCAGAAATTTAAAGACATTATTCGCTACATCCTTTGTCCGGGTAAAGATCAGGACGCGGTTAAATGTTCCATCTTGCAACAAATGTTCAAGGAAATTTATTTTCGTCCGAAGATTGGGAACGATATATAGCTCCTGGCCTACTTGTTTTGCTGCCGTTGCCTGTGGTGTGACTTCTACTTTTACAGGGAACTCAAGAAATTCCCTCGAGAGCCTCTCGACTTTCTCATGGAAGGTGGCTGAAAATAAAAGGTTTTGCCGTTTGTTTGGAATGATCTCAAACATCTTTCGCAGTTGCGGCATGAAACCCATGTCCATCATCCGGTCTGCTTCATCGAGCACAAGCGTTTTTATTTGCTTCGTAATAAGATCGCCCTTCAGATAAAATTCCATGAAACGGCCTGGAGTAGCAATGACTATGTCCACCCCATTCAGGATGCCCTCAATTTGTGATTTTGGCCCTACCCCGCCGTAGAGGGCCAGGATCCGGAGGTCGGTGTACTTCGACAACTGAAGGGTATGCTCCGCAATTTGAATTGTCAATTCTTTTGTGGGTGCCAGTATAACCGCACGGGGATCTTTTCCTTCTGCGAATTTTATTTTCATGAGGATAGGAAGGATATAGGCTGCTGTTTTACCCGTACCCGTTTGCGCAATGCCTATGACTTCCTGGCCTCCCAGAATG
>JBDSIM010000227.1:0-5296 GCA_039917935.1 Cyclobacteriaceae bacterium
ATCGAAAGTCGGTTTTGCCACAGCGGAACTTCCCAGTGCAGTTTTCAAAAACGCCACGTGCGCGCTTTCATGTTGACTGATCTGCATAAAAATGTTGCGGTCAGCAGTAGGTATTAACCCTGACGCAGCCAAACCCATCTTGTAAAATTCATCTTCCAGATACTCAAGGGTCAGGGCAAAATTCAACACATCTCCTACTGTAGATGATTGGGCTTTGACTGCCTTCGGCATCATGGTAAGTGCAATGGGCAATGAAGCGAGAACTGTTTTAATACTCAGGTCTCCTGCTTTCTTAAAAAATCCTCGTCGGTCAGCATTATGTTGTACTCCGTCCTGATCGATTTTACCGAAGTCCATTAGTTTTATTATCTTATTTAAATTCATGTCTTTAATTTTTAAGTGGTGGGAAGGTTACTACCATTAATTTTCGTCTTAATAAACGGACCCGCGGCGGTCAGAACGGCCGAAGGCATCAGGGCTCCATCAAATCCATTTGTGTCAACGACATCATTCCCTGCAAAATCCGCTGATTTAGGATTTAACAAATCGCGTATAGCCGCAGCGTGCCTTGCCTCGACGGAAACAATTTTCCCTGCTACCAGCAACAGATTCACGTCTGTCAATAAATTTCCCGCACCATTATAAGCAGATACACCCAGGTCTTCAAACGTTTTAGCTGTCATCAAAACGCTTTCTCTGCTGCCAAAGTTAACCGCGCTGAAATCTACTTCGAGGTCTTGAATAGCACTGGCACCCAAAGCGGTTTTAAAAAATTCGCGGTGTGCGATCTCATGGTCCCGGATATCGGTCATGATGGCTTGCTCATCCGCTGAAAAAATACTGGCGAATGAACCGTGTGCTACCGCGGTTGTATAAAATGCAGCTTCTAATTGTTCAAGCGCATAAGCGTAGTTAAGGATGCCGGTGTCACCACTCCCTAAATCAACACCTTCATTTGTTTTCATGTCAACATCGTCTTCATTGCACCCTGTCAATACAAGGGCTGCAACCCCTGCTGAGACGCCAGCATATTTTATAAACGACCGTCTTTTTAATGCACCAGCAAAGGGTGAAATACCGGTGCCATCTTTCTCTTCTGAAGTTTTTTTCATTTTTCTGTTTTTTTTGTTTTAAATATTGACGGAATGTTAAGAGAACAATGCATTGCTTGAATTGTTTTTAACCGTTTTAAAAGATCCATCAAAAATGGAAGCCGCGAATTTCTCCCGGCTGTAAATTATTTTGGCATCAAAACCTTATTAACCACATGGATTACACCATTACTTTGGTATACATCACCTACCGTAACCTCGGCTGAATTTTCTTTTTCATCCCAGATCATCAATGATTTTCCTTCCATGCTTGCCCAAAGTTTTCCTCCGGCCACAGTGGCTAGTTCGGCTTTGCCATTACCCTCCTTAATCTTTTTCATAAGATCCTTGCTGTCCATTTTGCCAGCCACAACGTGGTAGGCAAGAATTCCGGAAAGGGCCGTCTTATTTTCTGCTTTCAACAGGGTCTCTACGGTACCAGTTGGAAGCATATTAAAAGCGTCATTGGTTGGCGCAAAAACTGTAAAGGGCCCACTACCATTTAAGGTTTCAACCAGGTCAGCTGCCTTAAGCGCCGCTACCAGCGTTGTGTGGTCTTTTGAGTTTACGGCGTTCTCAACAATGTTTTTGCTAGGATACATTTGTGCTCCACCAACTTCCACAGCTTTTTTGTTCTGAGCCTGTGCCACGTTTACATAGCATAAACTGATCAGAGCCATGAGGAAAAAAGTGGATTTCTTTACTTGTGTTTTCATTCAATAATTTGTTTTAGATTAATTTATAAAGCCACTTACGTAGTGGGTGGGTTGTTTGGATTTCAAACCCTTAAGATTTATTTCAACATGATGGATTCTGCGAAATTTCCGGGAATAACCGGTCCTGATTGAGAGGTTGGTAGTTTGAGCGCAGAGACGCGCGCGTGGATGCTTCTGAGATATTTGTATCTAATATCGCGCAAGAGCCCGCCCTGTGCTGAAAAGACCGCAAGCGTCCGCTTGCTTCCTAAAACTATGGATGAAAAAAAACTGAATAAATTTTAACCAATTCCCTCCTTCGGAGTTAATCCACATCAACGGACGCTGAAAAATTTCAGACACACAAGCGGACGTGCGCTATATTATCCCTTCTCCACATTTCCGATAACCTGCATGGTCTCGAGGGTGGGATTCTTTTGTCCTCCACGGGGTTCAATGGTTACAGCAAAGGCGACGGCGCCGCCGATATCTTTCATCTTAAGGAGTCCTGTAAAAGTGGCATCAAATACTCCGGCATCCACAGGCTTGCCATCGACAATGGCCCATAATTGATACTGATTACTGGCAGCAAGTCCTTTCATATTCTGAACCCTGAGAAATAATTCCCGGGTATCGGAATTCCAGTAGGCGAAGGCAAGAGAACCGGGAGCATTTCCGGTACCTTTCATTGCCACCTGCTTAAAAGCAGGATTTTCCATAACCTTCAGATCATCTTCCACTTTATCCAAACGACTATTCACACTATTATATTCCTGCGCCATGCGCTGATTCTGGGCGATGTATTGATTGAGAGTTGTTTCGGCAACGGTCAGCTTCGTCCGATAATTGTATGCGAGATACGATGACATGAGTGCCAGTGCAACGGACGCGGCAGCAGCCAATCGCCAATAATTCAAACCGGATACCTCCTGTCTGAGGGGAACGACTTTTTGCCGGGGTCGATGCTCGATTTTTTCCATCAGCCCTGTCCTCACTGACGTACGTGGATGAATGGCGGTATGCAAAAGCAATTGCTCCTGAACATCCTCTAAATTGGCCAGCTCTTTCTTTAGTTCAGGATATGCAAGGATATTTTTTTCAACCTCAGCGCGTTCTTTCTCAGAAAGATCCCCGAGCATGAAGGCTTCCAGTATACCTGACGATATGTATTCCTGTATATTCAATTTAACGAAATGTTGTTCGTAATCTTTGCATTGCCGCCCTTAAACGGGTTTTAATGGTCCCAAGAGGGATATTGAAATCTTCCGCCAATTCTGATTGAGTATACCCTTTAAAATATAAATACTCTACGACAAATTGTTGTTCTTCCGGAAGATCCTTTAATGAATCTTTTACGCCAATGGAATCAGTTTTCTGCTCAACGCTTTCTTTCTTATCGATTATATGTACGAGACCTTCCAGGTCATTGGTTTTCTTTTCCCGGCTTATTTCTTTCGAACGGATCTTATCAATAGCAAGATTTCGGGTAATATTAACCATCCAGGTAAAAAGCCTGCCCCTGGAAACATCATACTGATCGATACGGTCCCAAATTTTTAAAAATGCATCCTGTAAAACCTCCTCAGCAATGGATTCATTTCTCAGTATACGAACGATAACACCATATAAGGCGGATGAATAGTGGTCGTACAAATATTCAAATGCTGTTTGGTCCCCGGATTTTAAGCGAGCCACCAATTGAGGCTCTTCAATATGGGAATTCCTGATTGAAATAAATTTTTCTTTTGTAGGGCTGAAATTATTGAAAAGTTATGAATTTGCAGCCGCCGCAACGGTTTATTTCAAGTCCCGATGCTCGAATCTGAATTTTTCAGCGACGGACCTGGCTGTATTGTTAGCGAGAACCATAATCTTTCTCTTAATTTGATCAACCGACTTTAATACAGATTTACAAACTGCTATCAGCATTCGGCCAGTATGCGATATGCCTGCTTTACTTTTGAACCCTTTTAAGACGCAAATTAATAACTGCCAATAATTCGCGACTGGAAAATGGCTTTACCATGTAATCATCAACCCCATAACGCATTCCTTCTATTCTGTCTTCTTCGGAAGCTCTGGCAGAAAGCATAATAAAAGGGATACCGGCAGTCTCGACATTTGCTTTGATTTTATCGAATAATGCGTAGCCGTCCATTTCTGGCATCATTAAGTCTGCTAATATGAGATCGGGCATTAAGCCTTTTGTTACAAGCTCAAGGGCCTTCATTCCATTTTGCGCCGTTGCCACGATAAAATCATGAGACAAAATGCTTCTAACGTATTCCCTCATATCAGCATTGTCATCCACTAATAAAATGGTGGCCTTGGATTGGCCCGGTAAATTGTCAGGGGTTATATAATTAGCGGACTGCATGGGGGATTCAGTTGTTGACCAACTCATGAGTTCATCGGCATAAATAGAAACAAAAGGACTTTCCCTGTACGGCTCATTCAGTACGAAAATATTCTTCGCAGTTAAGTGGTCTTTACCTTTGGGGATCGATACCGTGAACACAGTACCTTCCCCTTCTTTGCTACTTACCTCGATGTCTCCTCCATGAATATTTACCAGTTCCTTGACTAAGGCAAGCCCTATTCCTGTACCCTCGGAGGATCTGGACCTGGCATTGGGAATTCGGGTAAACCTTTCGAAAATTTTAGATTGATTCGAAGCCAGAATGCCAATTCCAGTATCTCGGACCAACAGCTTAACATGTTTCTTGTAAGACCTTAAGCATACTTCAATTCTTCCCGTAAATGTAAATTTAAAGGCGTTGGAAATCAGATTAAGAACAATCTTCTCCCACATATCGTGATTGACATAAATTGGCTCCGAAGATTGGCAATCCACAATAAACTTCAATCCGGCATTTTCGATTGCTGAGCGGAAATTACCCGCAAGCAATGTGGTGTATTGTGCCAGGTCGGTAGGTTTGAATACGGCATCCGACCTGCCGGATTCTATCTGTGAGAAATTTAACAATGTGTTAACCAGTTTTTCAAGCCTTAAAGTATTGCGATATACCAACTGAAGTTCAGGTAGATGATCTGTATATGCGGCATTTTCACCAAAGTGCTTCAACATATTTTGAAGGGGTCCCCTCATTAATGTGAGGGGTGTACGGAATTCATGGCTTACATTACTGAAGAATTCTGTTTTTGCGGCATTGAGTTCAGCGAGTAATTTGTTTTGCCTTTTCTGATCCTCTCCTTTTTTCTGTGCCGTAATTTCAATCGCAGCCACGACTATACCGTGACCATCTACCTGTTTGGTAGTATAAATGGAAAACCACCGGTCCAGCCCGGGATAAAGAAATTCCTGGTGTAAAGGGTCACCTGATTTAAACACGTTCAGATATGTTTCACGTATTTCGTCACGAAAGACTTCGGGGTAGAAATCTGTTATCTTTCTACCCATGAGATCGGATGTTTTAATGCCTGTTAAATCGGCCATGGCTTTGTTGGCGGCGGAGATTAAAAAATCCACCGGTTGAGCGTCATTGTAAA
>JBDSIM010000228.1:0-9378 GCA_039917935.1 Cyclobacteriaceae bacterium
CCCTTTAAAACGGTTTCACTAATACGGAAACAGGTACGCGCGTATACTATCAATATACCCAAAAAAATTCGCTTTACCAAGGTAAATTTAACGCAAAACATGCATCGATCTTACCCGTCTTTCAACTATCAACGGGATGAAATCCGTTTTTGCAATATGTTTTTCGTTCCTCCGGAACTTTGGTGGAGTTAGCGAATAAATTCTAGTGATTCATAGAAATGTCATTGTGCTTTCCTCTTCCGCGAGCCTCCATCGTTACTCGCTGGGGAATAATACGATACGCGAATACGTTATCCCTTCAGGAATTCATCCACATCCCGGTAGGGAAGATTAAACACATCTGCGACGGCCTTATAGACCACTTCTCCACGGATGATGTTCAGTCCGCTTCTCAACTCAGCGTTGTCACTGCAGGCTTTCTTCCATCCGTAATTGGCGAGCCGCACAGCGAAAGGGAGCGTGGCATTGGTGAGGGCGAGGGTGGACGTATAGGGAACCGCGCCTGGCATATTGGCAACGCAATAGTGCACGACGTCATCAATAATATAAGTAGGATTTTCGTGCGTGGTAGGCGTGCAGGTTTCGATGCACCCACCCTGATCAACGGCGACATCTACCAGCACCGTTCCAGGCCGCATGGTTTTCAGCATATCCCGTGTAATCAGTCTGGGGGCTTTTGCCCCAGGTATGAGCACGGCGCCCACGATCAGATCGTGATCTTTTACCATCTCGCGGATGCTGTATTCATTGGACACCATCGTGTGTACATTTTTTGGCATTACATCGTCCAGGTATCGCAAGCGTGTCAGGTTGACGTCAACAATGGTAACATCAGCCCCCATCCCAGCGGCGATTTTCGCTGCGTTGGCGCCTACAATTCCGGCACCAAGAATCAACACTTTGGCAGGCCTTACCCCAGGTACACCTCCCAGCAAAATGCCACGACCCTTTAAAGGCTTCTCGAGATATTTTGCGCCTTCCTGAATCGCCATTCTTCCCGCCACTTCAGACATGGGGATAAGCAAAGGCAAACTCCCATCAGCGCGTTCAACCGTTTCATACGCCAGACATATGGAGCCGCTTTTTATCATCGCCCTGGCTAACGGCTCATAAGACGCAAAGTGAAAATAGGTAAAGACAAGCTGATCTTTTTTGATGAGTGAATACTCCTGCTCGATGGGCTCCTTGACTTTCATGATCATCTCGGCGAGAGAAAATATCCCGGATGCGTCATCATGTAGTTTGGCACCCGCTTTCGCGTATTCCTCATCGGAGAAACCACTCCCGATACCCGCGGCATTCTGAATGTATACCGTGTGTCCCCGCTTCACTAATTCCTGGGTACCGGCAGGCGTAAGAGCCACCCGGTTTTCATTATTTTTTATTTCTTTTGGAACACCGATTACCATATTTCAATCGTTTTAGTGGGGCAAATATAACATGTCGGGGTGGAATGGATGGATTGTACAATTTTTTTTTAACACGGGTTAAATTACCAAAGAAAGTAGGTGGTAAAGAGGTTTGTATGGCATATATATTTTGGACAAATTATGACGCCACAATTAAAATTTGGTGCAGGCTTGTCCCCGAAAAAATGGAACCAGCTCGAATAGAGTCTTTCCCGGAGTAAACTTTAAGGCAGAAGATCCCTGGTTTTTGAAACCTTACGGGATATGGCTATTTTTAAGCATTCATCGAGCTGTTCAAAGTTTAATAACTCTTTAATGAACTACATTGAGCATAATTAAAGAAGCGAAAACGAAGTTTCCACAAACCAGGGTAAAGGAGATTCTCTTTGACTACCGACTGGCAGTTGAAAGCCGTGAAGCCAGCCTCATTGGCCGAAAGGAAGTTTTCATGGGCAAAGCGAAGTTCGGAATTTTCGGTGATGGAAAGGAAGTGGCCCAGATTGCTATGGCCAAAGTTTTCAGGAAAGGAGATTTCAGGGCGGGATATTATCGCGATCAAACCTTCATGTTTGCTATTGGCGAACTTACTATCCAGCAATATTTTGCCCAACTGTATGCCCATACGGATATAGAGGCAGACCCTGCATCAGGAGGGAGATTGATGAACGGCCACTATGCAACCCGCATGCTGGATGATAATGGAAATCTTAAGAATCTTTCCGAATTAAAAAACAGCAGCGCCGACATATCTCCCACGGCAGGTCAGATGCCACGCCTGCTGGGACTTGCTTATGCCTCTAAATTATTCAGGAACAATCCACATCTCCACGCCTACACGCATCTCTCCAATAAAGGGAGGGAAATCGCCTTTGGTACCATCGGCAATGCCTCTACCTCCGAAGGACCGTTTTTTGAAACCCTCAATGCGGCCGGGGTACTTCAGGTTCCACTCCTGATGTCCGTTTGGGATGATGCTTACGGAATTTCGGTTCCACAGGAGTATCACACCACGAAGGCCAGCATATCCAGGGCATTGGCAGGATTACAGCGCACGTCAAATGAAAAAGGTTTTGAGATCATCACCGTAAAGGGATGGAATTACCTGGCTTTGATCGAAGCCTATCAAAAAGCTGAGCAAATTTGCAGAGAGGAACATGTTCCGGTGTTACTGCATGTCGACGAGCTCACACAACCGCAAGGACATTCAACTTCGGGGTCACATGAGCGGTATAAATCAAATGAGCGTCTTGCCTGGGAAGTGCAGTACGATTGCAACAAGAAAATGCGGGAATGGATAATCAACGAGGTGATGATCCTTCCTGAAGAGATAGATGCTATTGAAAAGGAAGCCAGGCAATCCGCAAAAGACGCGCGTGATAAAGCGTGGAAAGATTTTATGCTGGATATAAAAAGTGACCAGGTTTATATTGGCGAAACGCTCCTGAAAGCGGAGAAAGAGAATCCCGAAGTACCGGAGTTGGAGGAGGTCAGAAATGAACTTATTAAAAGCATCAATCCAACACGCCTGGATACCATGCGGGCGGTCAAAAAGGCACTGCGTATTCTTCGCACCTGCGAGGGTCCATCCAGAACGGCATTGATTGATTGGGTGCTCCAGTCAGAAACCGTGAATTACGAGCGCTACAGTTCTCATCTCTACAGCCAATCCGATGCATCTGCCCTGAAAGTTAAAAGGATTGATCCTCAATACTCAGAAGATTCTTCCATCATCGATGGCAGGGAAATTCTACAGAAATGTTTTGATGAAGCTTTATCGCGAGACCCGCGTGTACTAGCCTTCGGTGAGGACGTTGGCAGAATTGGTGATGTCAATCAGGGCTTTGCGGGATTACAAAGTAAACATGGTGAGTTGCGCGTTACGGATACTGGAATTCGCGAGTGTACGATTGTGGGCCAGGGGATCGGCCTGGCGCTGCGGGGGTTAAGACCCATTGCCGAAATTCAATACCTGGATTATTTTATTTACGCATTGCAGCCATTATCCGATGATCTGGCCACCCTTCATTACCGCACAAAAGGTGGACAAAAAGCACCGTTGATCGTGCGCACCCGGGGTCACCGCCTGGAAGGTGTGTGGCATGCGGGCTCACCTATCGGAATGATACTCCATAGTCTCAGGGGTGTGTTTATTCTAGTGCCCCGCAACATGACACAGGCTGCAGGATTTTATAATACGATGCTTCTGTCCGATGACCCGGCCGTCATTATAGAATGTCTGAATGGTTATCGTCTGAAAGAAAAACTTCCCGACAACATCGGAGAGTTTACAGTACCCCTCGGGATTCCGGAAATATTAAAGTCGGGCGAAGATATTACCATCGTCACTTACGGATCAATGTGCCGTGTTGTAATGGACGCCGCCATGGATCTTGAAAAAGCTGGCATCTCCTGTGAAGTGATAGATGTACAATCGCTATTGCCTTTCGATATTCACCACAGTATTGTTGCGTCCGTAAAAAAAACAAACGCGATCCTTTTCGCCGACGAAGATGTTCCGGGAGGGGCCACCTCGTTTATGATGCGCGAGGTGCTTGAAGTTCAAAATGCTTATCAATATCTGGATTCAAAACCCATCACCATCACGGGAAAGGACCACAGATCAGCCTACGCTTCTGATGGCGATTATTTCACAAAGCCCAATGCGGATGAAATTTTTGAAAAAGTTTACGCTGTGATGCGTGAAGCTAACCCTGAAAAATTTCCGTCAATTTACTGATCGGTATACTTTTCCCGATTGGATTTACATTCAGTCCACAACGCTGTGATGATCCGTGCTTCGCTAAATAACCGTAAATTCAGGAGTTTCAATCGTATTACTTGAATTCAGCGCGCGGTCTTTAATGGTTATACGAAGCTTCAGGGTTTTGATGCTGAACAAACTGGTAAATCCTAAAGATGTCATGCTATACCGCAGCGTTCCTTCTATAGAACTAAGTTTATCGGAAAACACTGGAAAACGTCCGTCAAAGGTAGTGCAGAATTCCTCCCGCCAGTCAAATTCTCTAAAGCCACCAGGGGCTGACGGATCTTTTACTAAAAAATCCACCTCGATATTATAGTGGTTTTGATTGGGGGTAAAATAAAGCATATCCTGGATCTGGTAATACTCATCCTTATTCTCGTCGACCAGGCTGTCCACAATTTTCACGAGGGTGTCAAGAACGATCCGGTCTGTTTTGCGGATCAACAATCTGCGCCCGATAGCATCTGCCGGATCTTTGGAGTCTACTGCTCCACCAAGCCTTTCGTAATCCGGACACAGATCATCGAGTGCCGGAAGAAAACCATATCCGGGCTTATTGCGGGTGCGATCGAATACTAATTTGCCTTTAGCAGGATCAGGAATCTCAAGCAGGTCAATCTCATATTGGCCTACGGATCCAGAGGTTATAGTCAAAGGTTGGACTGTGCCGTTATTTTCCTGATAAAAGAAAACGTCGTTATAAGGAGTGCTTACATCGCCATCCCCTAAACCTAAATCGCCATCACCATCTTTAAAGTGGATGTAAATATTTAAAGAATCCACCACAGAGGGATCAGGTGAGTCAATAAACTCTACTCTTTCAAATTCAATCTGGGGAACTACTGGAAACTCAGGCGGGTCAAAGCAGGATCCAAAGATCAACAGGCTAAAAGATAATAGAGCCAAACCTTTAAATAACTTCATTTTACTTTATTAATTACGTCAAATTACGGAAACGCCTGGATACTTTTAAAAGTTTTAACGTTGATTTATATTCTGTTAACGAACAGAACTTTAATGATATTGCTTTACAACTCTTTCAGTTTCAGGCAAACAACAACCCTCTATACAAAAAGTATATCACGAGCCTTCGAATAAACCCACTTTCAGTTTCAACCATCACGGATATACCTTTTTTACCCATTTCTTTTTTCAAAACCCATACCTTAAAAACTGGTGCCTGGAAGCCTGATACGATCTTTACCAGCAGTGGTACTTCCGGTCATCAAACCAGTTCCCATGCGGTAAAACACCTTAACTTTTATCTGGACCATTCCGTGCGCTGTTTTGAACAGGCATTTGGAAACATCGCTGATTTCCAGTTTCTGGCCCTGCTTCCTTCTTATCTGGAGCGCCATGACTCTTCACTGGTGGTCATGATGGACTATTTTATTAAAAGGAGCCAGTCACCGTTTTCGGGGTTTTACCTCCATGATACGGCCAAATTGCTTCTCGATTTAGAAAAATCGAAGTCTTCTGGCCTAAAAAAAACCATTTTGTGGGGCGTCACCTTTGCACTATTGGATATTGCCGAGCGTTATCAACCGGACTTAGGTCATTGCCTGGTGTTTGAAACGGGAGGCATGAAGGGCAGAAGGCAGGAAATCACCCGCAATGAGTTGCATACCATCCTGGGTCAGGCTTTTCAGGTGGAGGGTATTTATTCGGAATATGGCATGACTGAACTTTTGTCACAAGCCTATTCCAGGGGTAAAAACGCCTTTTTTTGCCCTCCCTGGATGAAAATAGTTGTTCGGGATGTTACCGATCCCATGTTAAAAGGGTTACTTAATGAAACCGGCGGGATTAATGTCATAGATTTCGCCAATTTGGACTCTATAGCGTTTATTGAAACGGATGATCTAGGAAAGGTTTATGCTGATGGTTCCTTTGAAATCATGGGCAGACTTGATAACAGTGATGTTAGGGGGTGTAATCTGTTAGTCGAATAAGCCTTACATCAGGTAAAAGGGCAGATCAGCCGGTAGGTTTGTTTTTTAGGGAAAGAATTATATTTTTGTTATACCAAAGTTCACTGCTAAAATGAAAAAGATTGTTGCTTTTATCCTGTTATCGGCTTTTTTAACGGCTTGTAGCCAATACACTTGCCCTACTTACAGCAAGAAAGAAGCCCCAAAATCGAATTCGGCCACAGAAAAGAGGATTTAAGCTCACGCTAAAGATACTTTTCAACGTCCTGCGATGATATTTCGTCTCCGCTCATGATGACGAGCCGTTCAATAACATTTCGAAGCTCCCTGATATTTCCGGTCCAGTTGTGATTTTTTAACGATTCCAGCGCTTTTCCCGCTATTTCTTTCTTTTTCGCCCCGTGCTCTTCCCCTATGTCTTCAAGGAATTTATCCGTTAAAAGGGCTATATCGTCTTTTCTTTCATTTAAAGAGGGCACTTTTATTACAATGACGCTTAACCGGTGGTAGAGATCTTCCCGGAATTTGTTCTCTGCAATCTCTTTTTTAAGATCTTTATTGGTTGCCGCAACAACGCGTACATTCACGGAAATTTCCTTGTCTCCGCCTACGCGGGTGATTTTATTTTCCTGCAAAGCCCTCAAAACCTTTGCCTGAGCAGAAAGGCTCATATCTCCGATTTCATCCAGAAACAGGGTGCCTCCTTCAGCGAGTTCAAATTTTCCGATACGTTGCTTAATAGCTGAGGTAAAAGACCCTTTTTCATGACCGAATAGTTCACTTTCGATTAATTCTGAAGGGATGGCAGCACAATTTACTTCCACCAATGCCCCATTAGCCCTCTTGCTTTTCTCATGAATTGATTTTGCTACCAGTTCTTTTCCTGATCCATTTGGTCCGGTAATCAGGACGCGGGCGTCCGTGGGGCCAACTTTTTCAATCATTGCCTTCATTTGCTTTACCGCCTCTGATTCGCCAATCATCTCAAATTTCCTGGAAATCTTTTTTTTGAGATTTTTTGTCTCCTTGATAAGGATGGTTTTATCCAGCGCGTTTCGCAGGGTAATTTCCAATCGCCCGAGGTCGAAGGGCTTTTGTAAGAAATCAAAAGCCCCTTTTTTCACGGCTTCAACGGCGATGTCTATGTTGCCGTGGGCCGAGATCACCACAAAGTTTGTGGCAACACCTGCCTCTTTCGCTTTCTCCAGAACTTCGAGGCCATCCATCTTGGGCATCTTGATGTCGCAGATGCATAAATCATAGATTCCTTGTTCAACTTTTTTTAATCCTTCCTGACCATCGGCGGCTTCATCGACTTCGTGATTTTTTTCCTGGAGGATTTCTTTGAGTATGGCCCGGATTTTTGCGTCGTCTTCAATGAGCAGGATCTTTGACATGGAATAGGGTGTGAAGTATTTCCAAAAATAAATAAACCTGACACGTTTTAAGCATGACAGGTTTAAGTATAAAATAAAGCAAGTTTGTAAGCCGGGTTCTGTCTCCTGATTGCTCAGGATCCTTATCATTTATCTGGTCGCGCCCTCACGGGCGGGATCAAGCAGTCTACCCGTCCCGACACCCTTCCGATTCTATCGGAGGATTGAAATGAGCGATCCATCGACTCCTCCCTTACGGGATCGGAACGAATCGGGACTTATTTGACCTTTCAACGCGTAAGGTTTACCATGCGCCGCTCCTCACAGAGTGACCGGTGAGCTCTTACCTCACCTTTTCACCTTTTCCTTTTTTCCCGAAACGATCGGGAAAAAAGGTAGTTTGTTTTCTGTGGCACTATCTGTCTCACGCCAGGGCGTGAGCCTTCCCGTTAGGAAGTACGATGCTCTGTGTTGCCCGGACTTTCCTCCCCGCAATTAGCGGAGCGATAAGGCAACTTGCTTTAGGACAAAAATACAGATAAAATTTAGAAGGTGGGAGTATTGGGTTATGGTATCCAGGAAATAACAAGATAAATGAAGGAACGAATAGATCAATCCTATCTCAAGAAAGAATAAAACCTCGCAACTATGAACCCGCTTGGACATCGAGGAGTTGACCTTGCGGTGGGACAATAGGTAAGGGTCGAGCGTGTCAACCCTAACGATGGAACGATAACTTGGGATCCTCTGATATTCTACGGATTAAAGCGGGCTACCTTAAACGTTAGGGTAGCCTCACACCAGTATAATTAATGAATATCCGCACCAGTCAGTTTAAATTCATACTGATCTGCCAGCTGCGCAACTTCCTGGATCATTTCTTTCACCTGGCTTTCAGAAACGGTAGAGGTGAGACAAGAGGCTTCCACTTTAACGAACCCGTCTTCGAGAACAAATTTGCTGTAATCAAAGCTGGCATTTTGTTCCATCAACATTTTCAGATCAATGCCATGTTTGTACTCGCAAACTTTGGAAGTAAAAACAGCCTGATCGCGACCGGAGACCTGGCTTTTCTGCGTCGTCGCTAAAACGGTCTGGAACCGGCTTTTATCCAAAGGGACAACGATAACCGACTTGACATGGTCATAGTCGGTATATTGACCGCCAATTTGATCGGCATACTCTTTAAGGGTAAATGTTATATCCATAAGCGTGGTTTATTTTAGGAAGTTACAAAAAAAACTTAACTACTTGGTTAAGAAACAGAAAGGAAATTTTTACCAATAAAAAACGTGAAATCCTGTTCCTTTTATCGAGAATTCTACGGTAGGAGCAGGTAGTTTGATGGCATTGACAACCTGAAGTAAAGATCCTAGAAACCTCGACCGTGTCTTGATTGCAGTAAGATCAAAGTCAATAGCGAGATAATACTGCCGGTACGGATAATATCCTTCGGCTATATTCTGGCTGTCCCTTGCGTAGATCATCTCTTCCGCACCATAGCCTATCGCCAGATTAAGCCACTTAGGAAAGTTCATGAATTTATCCAGGTCGAATGAAAGCCAATGGGTTTGTCCATTATAATCCTTCACAATTTCACTGACCAGATTATCACCGAGTAATTCAGGCCGGTATTGCGGGAAGCGCGTTCTGTGAAAGGAAAATTTCGGGTAAATCCTCGCTTCATTCCAGCCGAGTTGTTGCGCCAGAAAAAAAGCGGGACCTGCAGCATCGGCCACGACATCCCCAACCGATGCCCCATATCCATCCGAAAATCCATCCAGAATTTCAATAGGCACTGTCAATAGAAAACCAGTCAGCGCCCCCGCCAGAGCTGCCTTTCGCTGTTCAATGCGACACCACGTCAGCGCTTTAGATGCGGCATAACTGAGGTAGAA